>CAIYZZ010000219.1 GCA_903930805.1 uncultured Rhodocyclaceae bacterium
GATCAGGCGCTTGACCGCGTACAGGGTGTTACGTGCGTTGGTGACGGCCTGGCGCTTGGCCGAGGCACCACAGAGGATCTCACCGTCTTCGGTGTAGGCGACGATGGAGGGCGTGGTACGTGCGCCCTCGGAGTTTTCAATGACCTTCGGCTTGCCGCCTTCCATGATGGCGACGCAGCTGTTGGTTGTGCCCAGGTCGATGCCGATGATCTTGCCCATTTTTAGTGTCCTTTAAAGCTGATTTCGTGGAGAAATGTTTACCTGCGTCCGATATGGGGTTATCCCCCCGGAGTTCAAGCAGCAGGTCAGGATTTCGGTTTGGCAACAGTCACCAGTGCGGGGCGCAGGATGCGGTCGTGCAAGGCATAGCCTTTTTGCAGCACGCTGACGACGGTGTTGGCTTCCTGTTCGGCCTCGACCATGGCGATGGCCTGGTGGAAGTGCGGGTCAAATTTCTGACCCAGGGGGTCGAGCTCAACTACGGAGGATTTCTCGAAGGCGGCAACAAGCTGCTTCAGGGTAAGTTCAACGCCAGCCTTGAGTGCCTCGGCAGTCTGTGTTTCGTTAGCCAGGGCAGCTTCCAGGCTGTCCTTCACCGCCAGTAACTCGGCAGCGAACTTTTCGGCGGCGAATTTGTGAGCTTTGCTGACGTCATCCCGGGCGCGGCGGCGCAGGTTTTCAGTTTCGGCCTTGGCGCGGAGCCAGGCGTCGTGATGCTCTGCAGATTTCAGCTCTGCTGTCCTGAGCAGGTCTTCTAGGCTGGGCATGCAGTCGACTGCATCAGAATCGACAGCGGTCTCGGAATTTACCGTCCCGCCAGCGCCGACTTTTGCGTCGACCTCGGACAAAAAGGGTGTGTCATGATGTTTTGGCTGCATGGAGAGAGTCCTTGAAAGACGTTAAACCATGCAACTAATGGGGGCACCCGCCCCATCTTCAAGGGGGCGGGGCGAGAATTTAGGTGCGGAAGCGGCCGACCGTGCTTTGCAACTGGTTGGCCATGTCTTCAAGACGTTGGGCCGAGTCGGCGGTCTGTTCGACAGCGTCGCTGTTTTCGTGGGCCATCGCAGCAATAGCTTCGATATTGGTGAAGACCTCCGAGCTGACACGGCGCTGTTCTTCGGTAGCGCCGGCAATGGCATCCAGGCCAACACCGACCTGCTCGACGGACTGGTTCGACTCGCTGATGGCGCTGGAGACGGCGTTTAGCGACTTCTCGCTCGAGGCTATGTCGGCCAGGCCCTCCTCGATCGACTTGCGCACCACATCGGATTTGCTGTTGAGGGTGCGGGTGATGCTGTCGATTTCATTGGCCGAAGTGGCCGATTTTTCGGCAAGCTTGCGCACCTCGTCAGCTACCACGGCGAATCCGCGTCCTTGCTCGCCGGCACGAGCCGCTTCGATGGCGGCGTTCAACGCGAGGAGATTGGTCTGGTCGGCGATGTCCTTGACTTCGCGCGTCATGCTGGTGATCGACACCGTGCTACTGACGAACTCGGTGACCGCGCCCGCCATCTCGTTGACGGCATTTTTGACCCGGCCGATTTCGGTGATCAACCTGTCGAGGGTTTGCGTGCCCTCGCGCGAACGTGTCTGGCTTTCTCGCGATTGCTCATGCACGCGCTCGGTACTCACGGCTACATCGACAATGCTGGCCACCATGCGTTCGACGGCGGTGGTCACGGTACGTGACTTGTCGTATTGCCGGTGCGAACTGTCGGCCACCTGCTTGGCACCGGTAACCAGTTCATGGGCGGCTCCCGAGACATGGCTGGCCGAGTCGCTGACTTGGCGCACCAGAGTGCCGAAGTTTGCCATCATGTCGTTGAATACCTTGCTGGCCTGGCCGATTTCGTCCTGGCTTTTAACTTCCAGGCGACGTGTCAGGTCACCCTCGCCGCTGGCGATGGAGCGCAAGCCGCCGACCATTTCATCCAGCGGGCGGGTAACGACTTTGCCAACGAAAAAATAGATGAAGGCCAAGAGTGGAATGCTGACGATGATGGCAGCAAAAAGCGATTTGATGCGCTGCGCCGAGACGGCTGCATTTACGCTGTCGAGTGAAACTTTCATGCTGACGACGCCGAGCACGGTCTTCTCGGGCACCTGATGGCAAAGAATGCAATCCTTGCCCAGATAATTCTTTAGTGCCAGGGCGGGGCGCACGACGCGCAGGAACTCGCCCTGGCTGTCCTTTTGTACTTCGACGAACTCTTTGCCGCTTTGCAGCACCTGCTGCTCGATGGCGTCTGAAACGGTATCCTTGGCAGTGCCGGGGCCGAATAATTTGATGACCCCCTCGCCGCGGATAACCTTGAGGTCGCGGATGATTGACAGTTGCTTGATCTGGTCGAGGAAGACTTCGCGCTGACCGACGGTGCCAGTGATCATCATGCCGGTCAAACCGGCCAGGGTGGCTTCGTGCATCGAGAACGAAAACTGGGCGGCTTGATCAATTGCCGTCTCGCGATTGACACTGCTTTCCCAGAAGATCATGCCCGTCCACGCGATTACCAACATCAGCCAGATGACGGATGTCAGTCGTATCCAGATTTTCATGTCGGCGAAGCGCATAGTGCGAACCCCTTTATCTTCTATACCGAAAGTCTAACCGAAGATGGGGGCTACGCGCTCGGTAAATAAGCGCGAAACAGCGCTCAAATCGTCAAGTCGATCTCCTGGAGATTGCCTGCCTTGCCGTCTTCGGTCAAATAGAGTCCGGAGGACTTGACGACACCAAGATCTTCATTGCCGTTACCGCGCAAGGCAAAGGGGCTGGCAACATGCGCTAAGCCCAGCGCCCCGATGCCCAGTTTTGCCAGCGACTGCAATGTGCCGTTGCCCTCTGCTGTCGGCGTCCAGACGGACAGATTCTTGAATCCCGCATCGTTCTCATCGATCCATCCGTTGCCATCGCTGTCAAGGCGGGCGAGGTCGGCGAAGCCATTGCCGCTTTGCGGCCCGAACAATTCCTTGCCTGAGTCGATGCGACCATTGCCATTGAGATCCAGTGCCAGATAGCCGCTACCGGAGGTAAATAGCGGGAGTGCCTCGGCATGGCCGTCGTTGTTGAGGTCGAAGCTGAAGCTTTGACTGGCTTGCGCGGCCAACTGCGCTGCCGTACCACCGAAATTCACCACCAGCGGATCCTTGCGTACCGCATCGCCGGCGCGTACGGAAACATTGGTTTCTTCGCGGTACTGGCGGGTCATTTGCAGATCGAGCTGAAAACTGAAGGTCTGGCCATCGGTGGTGCGCACCGTGCCCTGGGCGGAAAAACTGGTCTGCTCGGTTTCCTCATAGACGGCGTGGTAGTCGTACTCGACGCCATATCCCGCGCGTCCCGAATTGCTTGCGGTAGGACTGGATGCCGAACTGGTTGCCGCACTAGCTGTTGCGTTGCTTGCTTCGGCATGACGCATATCTGCAGAAAACGATTGCATGTCGAAAACGCGCACCTCTTTGCCGGTGAGAAACTCGACCATCTGCTTGATCATGAGGAGGAATGGATCGTTATTAACCGCTTCGTTGGCAGCATCGATGGCTTGGGCTTCACTGGAAGTGGCGGTGGCGGTATTAGGCGAGGGTGGTGCAAAAGTCGGCGCAGGCAGGACGGCGGCCATGCTTGCAAACAACTGTCGGGCAGCGTCGGAAATATTGGTCACAGCCGATTGCATGCCCTCGAAATCGGGTCGCTCACCTCGCCATGAGCGCAAAGTCTCCTGGCTTTGCTGGCGCGTTAGTGCCGCATGGTTGGACTGCAAGGCAAGGTCGGTACTGGTTATTTTCATGGCGCGCTCCGGTGGGCCGTGGTGGCCTCTGGGAGGAATAA
>CAIYZZ010000220.1 GCA_903930805.1 uncultured Rhodocyclaceae bacterium
CTCTCATTAAAAAAAACAAAAATTTCTCCCCCACTCCGCAACTGCCTGCGAAGGATGGGGCAGGAGAATACCGCACAACAGGTGCGGCATTTTGACCTAGGTCAACTTTGACCCATTGCAGAATAATTTATGTGGGCATTTAACCATTTTTTTAGCGTGGTGAGGCTAACGAAAAAAAAGGGTGCGCTGAATGCGCACCCCCAACCCCAACAGAGAGACTAACCGAACAAACGGGCCGCCCTGCAAAGCAAGCAACCCGAAAAAAACTGTGGGTATTGTGAGCGTCGCCTCTGCCACGGACTTTGATCTTGGTCAAAAGATTCTCGCTTTAAGGGCTCAACTTATCGCGGACGTCCTCTTCCGGAGTAACAGCGGCGTCCTTCAAGACATTCTCAGGCCGATCATCGTCCATGAGAATCCGGTAGGCCGGGCCTTCCATATCCTCCATCTGGCCCGATTTCAGAGACCACCAGAAAATCACGCCAATCAGGAAAACCAGCCCTACCGAAAATGGAATCAGCAAATAAAGGCTTTCCATGCGCTACGCCACCCCCCGTCCCGATTTTTGCAGCCGCAGCGCGTTCAACACCACCAGTAAAGAACTGGCCGACATACCGATGCCCGCCATCCACGGTGTCACCCATCCCGCCATGGCCAAAGGAATCGCCACCATATTGTAGACAAAGGCCCAGGCCAGATTTTGGCGCATGATTGCCAGTGTGCGGCGCGCAATGGCTATACCGGCCACCAGATGGGCGGGATCGTTAGAGAGTAGCACCACGTCGGCCTGGCTGCGGGCGAGGTCTGTACCGGCGCCCATGGCGACCGACACATGTGCCTGCGCCAGCACCGGCGCATCGTTCACGCCATCGCCGACCATCGCCACGCTATCGCCCTGCGCCTGCGCCGCACGCACATAGGCATGCTTGCCCTCCGGCGTCATGCCGCCATGATGATCGGCAACCCCCAACTCCGTCGCCACGGCAGCCACGGTCTGCGGCGCATCACCCGAAAGAATCGTCAGGCTCACGCCGAGCGCACGCAAACGCCCGAGCGCCTCGGCCCCGCCCGGGCGCAGGGCATCCGCCAGGCGAAACCACGCCCGCCAACCCGTGGCATCGCCCAGCGCCACCACGCTATCGCCGGCCACCAGCCAGCCAGCCATTTCCGCAGGTAGTGATTCGCCATGCAGGGCAGCAACAAAAGCCGGCACGCCGATGCGCACCGGCACGTCATTTGGCAATTTCGCCTCGATACCCTGCCCCGTCACGGCCCGCAATGTCGTTATGCTTGCCGTCTCGCCAGCGCCGACTTTTTCCAGCAGGGCGCGGCCGAGCGGATGTTCGGATGACTGTTCCATCGCTCGCACCAGCGCAAACACCTCTGTCGCCGCAGCAGAATCGGCACAGCGCAGCTCCACCACCGTTGGCCGACCGACCGTCAATGTGCCGGTCTTGTCGAAAATCCAGTGATTAGCGCGCGCCAGCGTTTCGATGGCGTGACCGCGCGTTACCAGCACGCCTTCGCGCGCCAAGGCACCCGTTGCCACCGTCAGCACCGCCGGCGTTGCCAGCGAAAGCGCACAGGGACAACTCACCACCAGCACGGCAACGAAAACCCACAACGCACGGTCTGGATCGACATTCAGCCAATACACCCCCGTAATAAATGCCAGCGCCAACAGCACCCAGACGAAACGCATGGCGATGCGATCGGCCAACTGCACCAGTGTCGGTTTCTCCGTTGCGGCCTGCTCCATCAGGCGGCGGATCGACGCCAAGCGCGTTGCCTCGCCCACACGCTCCAGGCGCAGCACCAGCGGACTGCCCACATTCACGCTGCCCCCGATCACCGTATCGCCCACCTGCTTGCTCACCGGACGACTCTCGCCCGTGAGCAGCGATTCATCACTGCTGCTTGCACCTTCAAGCACCACGCCATCGCCGGGCATCACCTCGCCCGGCCGCACCAATACACAATCGCCCGCGCAAAGATCGGCCACCGCCACCCGTTCGCCATCACCTCGGTTACCACTGTTACCAGAGGACCACTGTGGCAAACGCTCCGCAAAGGCCGGCAGCGCCATGGCCAGCGCTTCGACGCCGCGCGCCGCCTTCTGACGGGCCATCATCTCCAGATAGCGGCCCGTCAGCAGGAAAAACACGAACATCGTCACCGAATCGAAATAAACCTCGCCCGCCGCCGTCAGCGTCGCCCAGACACTGGCAACAAAGGCACTGCCGATGCCAAGCGCGACCGGCACATCCATGCCGACGCGCCGGAATTTCAAGTCGCGCCAGGCATTAGTGAAAAACGGCAAGGCCGAATAAGCAATCACCGGCAGCGTCAGGATCAGGCTGGCCCAACGCAGCAGTTGGGAGATGTCGAGCGTCATGTCGCCACCCTCGCCCACCTCGGCCAGATAGGCCGGCAGCGCATACATCATCACCTGCATCATGCCGAAACCGGCAACGAACAGACGCCACTGTGCGGTACGCCGCTCCTTCTGCGCCAGTTGCTCGGACCGCGCGATATCGTAAGGATGGGCACGATAGCCGATGGCCTGGATGGCCTCGAGAATCGCCGAAAGCTTTGTGACGTTTTCGTCCCAGCGCACCCGGGCACGACGCGTGGCGTAATTGATATCCACCACCGTCACCCCCGGTTGCCGGGCGATATGCGCCTCGTTGAGCCAGACGCAGGCCGCGCAGGTGATACCTTCGAGAATCAGCGCCGCCTCGCGTTCGTGCTCACCCACCGGCCGCACGAAGTTTTTCTGCACCTCGGGATGGTCGAACAGACCCAGTTCCTGCAAAGCTTGAGGGATCGCCTCGCGCGGACTTTCCGGCAGCGCATCGCGGTGGCGGTAGTAGTCGGTCAGATTGTTGGCGACAATCGCCTGCGCCACGGCCTGGCAGCCGGCACAGCACATCTCGCGCGCGGCGCCGTCGATCTCGACATGCAGATCGAGCCCCGCCGGCACCGACAGGCCGCAGTGATAACAGTCGGACACGCGCTGCTTACTTCGGCTGCATGCGAATCGCGCCGTCGAGGCGGATCACCTCGCCGTTGAGCATCTGGTTCTCGACGATATGCGCCGCCAGCGCGGCAAACTCGGCCGGACGCCCCAGTCGCGGGGGAAACGGCACCATCTTGCCCAACGCCTCCTGCACCTCGGGCGACATACCCGCAATCATCGGCGTCTCGAAGATGCCCGGCGCAATCGTCATCACACGAATACCGCTTCTGGCCAGATCACGCGCCAGCGGCAGCGTCATGGCGACAATACCGCCCTTCGAAGCCGCATAGGCCGCCTGCCCCATCTGGCCGTCGAAAGCCGCCACCGACGCGGTATTCACGATCACCCCGCGCTCGCCTGCGGCATTGGGCTCGTTGCGATTCATCGCCTCGACCGTCAAGCGGATCATGTTGAAGGTGCCGACCAGATTGATATTGATTACGCGCTGAAAACTCGCGAGCCCATGTGGCCCCTCTTTGCCCAGTGTCTTTTCGCCGATGACAACGCCGGCGCAACTCACCAGCCCATGCACCGCGCCAAAAGCATCGAGCGCCGCTGCCACGCAGGCGGCTGCGCTGGCTTCATCAGCCACATTGGTCGCGACAAAGCGCGCATTCATGCCCAACTCCGCCGCCAGCGCCGCACCGGCCTCCTGGTTCATGTCCGCCAGCACTACCTTGCCACCCTGCGCCGCAAGCAGCCGCGCCGTACCGGCACCCAGGCCGGAAGCACCACCCGTCACAATGAATACACTGTCCTTGATCTGCATAAACGGCTCCCGGTTGAGTTTGGCTACATTCTACAAGCAGGCCTTGCGCCGTCCCGCCAGCGCCGACTTTTGTCAGCCTTACTGCTCAAGAGGCCACCCGGCGATAAATCTCGGCAGTTTGTTCGGCGCAGCGACGCCAACTGAAGCACGCCGCCCGCGCTATGCCTTTGCGTCTGAGCGAGGCGCACAGTGAATCATCCTCGATGATCGCCAACATTGCAGCAGTGAGCGCATCAACATCCAGCGCATCGACCTGCAAACCGGCATCCCCAACCACTTCGGGCAACGATGAGCGGTCAGAAACAATCACCGGTGCGCCACAGGCCATCGCCTCAAGCGGCGGCAAGCCGAAACCCTCGTAAAGCGATGGGTAGACGAACACGCGCGCACCCGAATAAAGCACGGGCAACATTTCGTCCGATACATAGCCCAAGCGGCGAATCTGTCCAGCGTCGATCAGCTCACCGACCTCTCGATCGAAGTCCTCCGTACGCCAGCCCTTCATGCCGACGATAACAAAAGGGAACTCCCGCCGCACAGAATCAGGCAAGCGCGCATACGCCTGAACGGCAGTGCTGAGATTCTTTCTCGGTTCGAGCGTACCAACCGCTAAAACGTACTTTCCAGCCTGTAAACCCTGTTCATGCAAACCGGCGGATACGACATCTTCCGCAACCGGCAAAAAATTCTTCGCGGCTGCCAGCGATACCGCAACCACTCGATCCTCCGGCAGGCCAAAGACTTCAATCACCTCACGCCTTACATATTCAGAATCGGTGATAACGCAATCCGCGCGTAACGCCGACTCACCAATGCGCTTTGACATCACCGCGACACGATAACTCGGGTGAGTCTCCGGATAACGCAAGATGGACAAGTCATGCACCGTCACTACCGTCGGCAAGCGTGTTTTTAATGTAAGAAAATTAGGTTCGTGATAGACCGCTTTGGTGTACCTGTGTGCCTCATTTGAAAAAATGGCTGAACGTAATTCATAACGAATCGAGTAAGCTATGCTGGGTATCTGCTCGGCCAGGAGACGCAGCACGCCCTTGGTTGAGTCACCATCAATTGGAGGGTGACCCAGCAGTTCATTCGACCAGATCCATTGATAGAAATAATGCGACCGAATACCCGCCTGATGTTGCATTGCAGACATCAACTGCAGGCAATATTGGCCAATACCGGTTTTTGGGCCAAGCAGCGGGGCCGCATTAAAACAAACATCGAGAGGTGCCGGATCACTCTCTGCGTTGTTCACTTGAGAACCTCCAGTTCAAAATAAATCTGATAAACAGGGTAGATAAAGGCGTATCGATCTTCGTAGATTTTCTTGCTCCGATTGGCCTTATCCAGAAGCCATTGGTGATGCCAAGGCCGTGTATCGCGTTCGAACTTGTCGTATTCGACCGAAACCAAGCTGAATCGCGCTTGGCTGTAGCCATACAAACAGGCCTCGGTCCCGTCGATGAAGTAATCGAAACTGCGCGAGGTGAATGCCCGTCGATGCGTCGGATCAGAAAAATAATTGACGCTGCTCATGAATGGCCCGGAGACGTCGACCAATGCCCCAGGCTTGGCAACACGCCAGATTTCTTCCACCGCACCGACAAAATTTTCCACGTGCTCCAGCACATCCTTGCAAATCACCTTGTCGAACGCATTGTCCGATAGGGGATAAGGAAATTGATCAAGATTGTGAATTAAATCGGCCATTGAGCGCGGGTTGATATCGACGCCATAGGCTCCCGGGGTCTTCGCATTGCCGCAACCCAATTCCAGCACCTTGAAATCCATAGCACTAACTCCGCAAGTCTCTCGAAATAAAACCGCCAACGCGCAGCAACATGGCACGATCTCCAGCGTCGGCAAACCTCAGACAGAACCACGCCGCATAAAAACCCAGCCAACCGGCAAACCCGAGACCAAACAAACCGAGCCAACTATCGACCCAACGGACACCCGGCCAAAGTAGCGCCAATGGTACAAGCGATGCCGCAAAAATGCGCAGCCACAAACCGGCAAAGGGCCACGTAGCCAGAGACAAGTTTCGATGCAAGGCTGCGGTGTAACCAAAAACCTGCAACATCGACAACAACGATGCCAGCGCAGCACCCTGCACCCCCCAATGGGGCAGGAGCAGCAGGCAAGCCACCAGATTGACTGCCCCCCCAAGCACCGAAAACAAAGCGCCGATCCGTGCATTGCCAAGGCCATTAAAAATTTGCGAGGCCACCACCGACAACGCAGCCACGAAATAAGCCACCAGCAGCACCTGCAACACTGGTCCGACCGCCTCAGCAACCTCGTCGCCCACCCAAAAGCGCAGAAAGACAATACCGAGAGACAGCGCGACTACCAGCACTGGCCAGGAGATCAACAGCACATAACGAGAAGCACGCAGATACGTCTCCCGCAGTCCGGTAGTGTCGCCACTCTCCGCCAACCGCACCGCTCGCGGAAAAACAAAACCCGAAAGCGCGGCCACCAACGTCAAAAAACGAAATGCCAGGCTACTGGCCAAACCATAATAGCCGGCCGCAGCCGCACCCAAAAAATGTGCTACCAAAAATTTGTCCGCATGATAAATACCCATGGACGCTGCTTGCCCCAGAAACGCATGCAGGCTGAAAGAAAACGAATGGCGCAAGGCTGGAAAGTGCACCACCGGCATCATGTGGAATCCGCCAACCAGTCGATTCGCCCACCAGGCCAAGGCCAGGCACGCCCCCCCGGAAATTGCAGCAAACCACAACAGCACCGCTTCCAGGCCAAAGCCTGACCGCACCAGCACAACAGCGCCCAGCCAGTTGAGCGAACCCGCAAGCACTTGAATCACGGTCAGGCCAACAAACATCTCCATCGCCCTAGGTATCGCGGCAAATGCGGCTGAGCAAAACCCAAAAAGAATCGCCAGCGGCAAAGCTAGTGTGCCAAATTCGCCCAAGGCATGAACATCCACTCCCACCAAGCCAAACAATGCATCACCCGTCAGATAAACCAGCACAGCAAAGCAAATACCCAGCAACAGCAATGCCGACCACAGCTCGGTGGCAACCGCAAGAAACCCGGCCGGCTCCGCCGGTGGCAAACAGCGACCCAGCGCACGTACCCCGCCGGTCGACAGCCCAAGATCAAATGAACTAACCAGGAGAATCGCAGCGACAAACAAGGTCAGTACCCCAAACTGTGCCGCACCGAGCCCATGCACCAGAACAGGCGTTGCCCCCAGATACACTGCCAACGGAACTAATAAACCGAGCACATTGGCCAGCGCGTTTCGTAATCCAGAAGCACGTTGTGGCCGATGCGCCTCAGCCACCGGCATACATCCAACGTAAGGTTTCCTTGAGAGGAATAGCGGGCAGCGCGCCCACCTGCCGGGTCAGTTTGCTGCAATCCCCCTGCAAGCGCCGCACCTCGTTGGCGCGCACGAAAGCAGGATTCACCCGTACCTCGATTGCATAGCCGGCAATCTCCACCATCATCGCCAGCACCTCGCGTAGCGAATGCACCGAACCGGAACAAACATTGAAAACCTCGCCTGCCGGCGCTGTCTCCATAAGTTGCCGATAGACCCTTGCCACCGTCCGCACATCCGAAAAATCCCGCCAGACATCGAGATTTCCCAATTCAATCACCGCCGCCCGGCGCCGAAAATGCGCCACAATCTTGGGCAGCAAAAACGACTCGCCCTGCCCCACGCCCGTGTAATTGAACGGTCGCACGATCACGACCGGCAACCTGTCCAGCCACAGCCGTGCCATATATTCCATCGCCAACTTGCTCACCGCGTAATCGTTGGTCGGGGCCGGCGGCATCGATTCGTCCATCACCTCGACCACCGCATTGCCATATATAGTTGCACTGCTCGGCAGCAGCACCGCCTGTGGGCGCTTCTCCAATCCCGCCAATACCGCCAGCAAATTACGCGTACCGACTACATTTATGCGATAGATCGCTTCCACATCGCCGTGCGCGACAAACGAAATCGCCGCCAGATGAGCCACCACATCCGGCTGTACCGCCTCGACCCAGGCGCGCAACCCGCCCACGTCGGACAAATCAACCTGCCGGTAAGTCGGATCGTCCGGCCGCTCCTGCATCCCCATGCCGAACACCTGCCAACCGGCGGCCTCCAGTTCGGCCTTCAGGTAGTGGCCGGTAAAACCGTCGAGGCCGGTAATCAGCGCACAGCGGGCCTCCATCATGTCAGAAAGACACCCCGCGCTCCACGCGCTGCAAATCCGCCTTTACCATCATTTGGCAGAGTTGTTCCAGCGTTGTCTTGGGCTCCCATCCCAGTTCTCGTTTGGCCTTCTCCGGGCTACCGATCAACAACTCTATCTCTGCAGGGCGATAGAACTTCGGATTGACACGCACCACCGTCTTACCAGCGCTGACTTCTATGCCTACCTCATTCTCGCCTGCGCCCTTGAACTCCAATTCCATCCCTACCGCCTTGAAGGCCATACGCACAAAGTCGCGCACCGTCTCTGTCCTGCCCGTCGCCAACACATAGGAATCCGGTTTGTCTGCCTGCAACATGCGCCACATGCCCTCGACGTAGTCCCTGGCATACCCCCAGTCGCGCTTTGCATCCAGGTTGCCCAACTCCACACAATCCTGCTTGCCCAAATGGATGCGCGCCACAGCATCGGTGATTTTGCGCGTCACGAACTCCAACCCGCGTAGGGGTGATTCGTGGTTAAACAGAATCCCGCTGGAACCAAAAATATCGTAGCTCTCACGATAATTGATAGTCATCCAGTGCGCATACAGCTTTGCCACGCCATAGGGGCTACGCGGGTAGAAGGGTGTCTCTTCCGTCTGCGGAATTGACTGCACCTTGCCAAACATCTCCGATGTGCTGGCCTGGTAGAAACGAATCTTCGGATTTACGATGCGGATCGCCTCCAGAAGGTTCAGCGGCCCCAGGCCGGTGATCTGCGCCGTCGTCATCGGCTGGTCAAAGGAAACCGCGACAAAACTTTGCGCTGCCAGGTTATATACCTCGGCCGCTCCAGTACTCTGTAACAACCGGATCGAAGCGCCCAGATCCGTCAGGTCATATTCCACCAAGTGGAAATTCGGGTGGCCCTTGATACCGAGTTCATCGATCCGCCAATAATTGGTTGAGGCAGCACGGCGATAGGTACCGTAAACCTTGTAGTCTTTTTCCAAAAGAAGCTGCGCCAAATAGGCACCGTCCTGGCCGGTAATGCCGGTAATGATTGCAATACGCATTTTGTCCCTGTCCATTATTGGTCAAAGGTGTGATCTTATCACTGCCGTCCGGCACGGCAATCGCACACGCGGCTACAGCACTTGACCGGTCGCCGTCCCGCCAGCGCCGACTTTTCAAATCCGTTGTAAATCATCACCGAGGCTGACATACATCGTAGTGCCTCGCGCACGAAATTCCGCTACCAACTGCTTAAACCCGCCTCGGTTCCACACATCGGGCCTTTCGGGTGTTACATAGAAGATCATTTCTTCTCCGTGATTGGTTGTTCCGATCACGACACGTGACTTGTCAGGGCGCAACGCGAAGGGGATCGGTCGTGGTAGGCGCTGTGTCTGTAACCAGATGCACTCATACACACGGCACGATTCTGGGCGGATTTCGTAGCTACCGCACCCTACTCCAATCTGGCAATGCTGACACCACGTGTGCGCAGGCTTGTCCAACTCGCGAATCTTCAGAACCTTGCAGCAGACCGTGCAGCCATCGCAGCTATGCATACGCTTCCCATCTATCAAACCCACCAATAAAAACAGCCACCCGAAGGTGGCTGTTTTAACTAACGCAGACTAAGTCTGGATTAGAAGGAGTGACGGATGCCAGCGTACCAACCCGACACCGTGGTGCCGTCGCTCATCAGAGCAGTTGCGCCAGCGGTAGTAGAAGCATTGGAAACACCATACAGGAAGTCGTTATTGGCGTTTCTGTCGTTGTTGATCCTGCTGTAACCAGTCTTCAGCATGGTGCGCTTCGACAAGGCATGCTCATAGCCGAGCATCCAGTGCTTGGAGCCCTCGCTAAGATTACCGTTGCCGCTGACGTCACCCGCATGGCCATACTGACCGATGATGGTGCCGTTCGGGGTCACGAAGAACTTGCCAGACAGATACCAGACGTTTTGCGCGAGGTCACTACCGGCATGCACAGTTGCGTTGGTATGATCCCACATCAGGCCGACTTGGACGATGCCAAAGTTGTAGGAACCAGCCAGACGGTTGTTGGTGGCCTTGCTGACACCAGGCAACAGGCCGTCAGCAGCGACAGCACCACTGTTGGTGGCGTCAACCACAGTGTAAGCATAGCCAGCATAGATCGGGCCCTGATCATAGATCAGGCCAAGGGTCCAGGCAGTATTGCCGTTCAGGCCGTCTACGCCATTGACGGCAGAAGACTCGCGAGAAGCCAAGCCAGAAGCAGCTACGTTACCAGCGGAGTAACCGATCGCGCCATGGAAGCCGGAGACGGTCGGCGAGATGTAGGCGATGGCGTTGGTGATGCGCTGATCAAAGGGGCTAGCACCCGCATTGCCTATACGGCCACCCAGTTTACCCAGCAGGGCGGTGTTTGCACCGATACCGGTTGCGCCGGCATTGACGTCCATCTTGCCGCCGATCACGCGGGTCGGGCCGGAAATGTTACCCATGACGGCCGTGCCGTAGCTGCCGGTCAGGCCGACCATGCTGTCACGGTTGTTCCAGACACCGGCAGTGCCATCGACGTTCAGACCGTTTTCAAACTGCCACACGGCCTTGATGCCATTGCCAAGATCCTCAACACCCTTGAAGCCAATGTAGTTCGAGTTGGCTTGTACGCGGTTGCGGGAGGCGAAATCGAGAGCATTAGAGCCGGTAGCGCTAGAGGCCTTGACGTTCTCGAAAGTGGCGTCAACAACACCGTAGATGGTGACATTCGACTGGGCGAAAGCGGCGCCAGACATCAGGCCGGCGACTGCCAGAGCGATGATTTTCTTTTGCATGTAAAACTCCTTTGCTTGGGTTTTGTTTGGGTTCAATGACTCCACGTGGTTGGCCACTGTTCCCGACTGCCCTCAATTGCTTAGAGGATGACCGCATTTTGCCAGCGCGAAGTAACTCACGCCAACAGGAATGACAGAATCGCAACATTTGAAGACTGTTCTTGTTGTTTTTACCCAACCCTCGCAGCCACAATTATTACGGGTATAAAAGAGGGTATAAATTGGCGTATAAATATATATATTCTATATATAACATATTGATACAATAATTTATTGAATTATGCAAAAGAAAATCATCGCTCTGGCAGTTGCCGGCCTGATGTCTGGCGCCGCTTTCGCCCAGACGAACGTCACCATCTACGGTGTTGCTGACGCCGGCTACATGCACCTGAGCGCCAGCGGCAAGGGTTCGCAGAACGACATCGACGCCAGCGGTCTGAGTGGCTCCCGCCTCGGCTTCAAGGGCACGGAAGATCTGGGCAATGGCAACAAGGCCCTGTTCGTTCTTGAGTACTCGCTCGCCAACGACAACAACTCTGGTGTTGGTTCCACCTCTGCTTGGTCCGGCACCGCTGCCCGTCAGCAACTGGTCGGCATGACCGGTGGTTGGGGTACGGTTGTTGCCGGTCGTGCTGAAACCGCTGGCTATGCGATCGCCTGCAAGTATGAAGATGGTATCGGTGCTGGTTCTGCCTTTAACGCTACTGGCAAACTCCAAGCCAAGTGGTCTGGTGCCACGGCTATCGGTTGTGGTTCCAACGGTCGCGCCAACAACGCCGTTGCCTACGTTACGCCGACTTGGAGTGGTTTCCATGGCACCATCCAGCACGCTCGTCTGACCGAAACTGCCACCGCGACGATCGTCTCGCCCAACGATAACAATGCCACGATCCTAGCGGGTTTCTATGACAACGGCCCGATCTCTGTCGGCCTTGACTACACCCATATCAATGTTCCCGTCCTTTCGACGAACATCAATGAGTGGAAGCTGGGTGCATCGTACGATTTCGGCATTGCCAAGTTGATGGGTTCCTATCAGCGTCATAACCTGACCGCTGTGAGCAACAGCGACCACCTCTGGAACCTGGCAGTCAACTTCGCGGTCAGCGCGAATGATAATATTTCACTCGGCTATGCTCGCGGTACGTATAACGAAACCGTAGCCCACGATGATGCTCGCGCCTGGGGTCTGACCTACGCCCACAACCTGTCCAAGCGTACCCGTCTGTATGCTGGCTATGCACACATCAGCAACGACGGCATCGGCACCCTCGGTCTTGGTGCGGCCACTCTCGCTGCTGGCGTCGGTGTCCCGACCGCAGGCGGTTCCGCTTCCGTCTACGGCGGTGGTTTGAACCACGCTTTCTAATTCAAGTTGTACCTGAGTTCAAACAGCCGCCTTCGGGCGGCTGTTTTTATTGGTATGCCAGGAAAAGTCGGCACTGACAGGACGGGGATTTATAAAGTGTCGATAAACATTGTGGTTACCCCTGTGATCCGCCACTGCCGCCACTTATTCCCGTCGGCAAATCTACCTGATGGGC
>CAIYZZ010000221.1 GCA_903930805.1 uncultured Rhodocyclaceae bacterium
CACCAGTTCCAGCAACTTGGCTTCGCCGACGCCGCGAAACTGTCCTCGGGTAATGCGCGAAATCTTTGACTGATCGATGCCGAGCAGGGCGGCGGCCCCGGCTTGCGTCAAGCGGCACGCCTTGATCGCGCGGGCCATTTCGCCGGCGAGCTGTGACTTGCGTTGCATTTCTGCCGCGTCGGCATACCCCAAGTCGGCATAGACGTTGGTGCTGCCTTCTTCGATGGTCACCTCTTCGCGCTGGCTCATAATCAAGCATTGTTAGGTTAGCGCTTGCAGCCCATGCTTTCTAACCACAAAATTCTATTCCTGAATGTCGGCTGATCGTATGCGAGTTCTTGTTGCGAATATGACTCTCCAGCCCCGCGGAAACTCAGAGGCTCTTGTCTACGCTTTTCAAGTGTTCAGGCTATTTGGCAGCGTTTGGCTCTGGCGCCTGTTAATGACAGAGTGGATGCCGGTGAGACTGCCAGCAAGGTCAAACCACCATGGATCAAGGAGTCGCGTTTTTGCAACACGGCTACGAAGTAAGGGCTCCATAAACCCCAATCTTGTCGGCATGGTCTGATTGCCGCATTCTTGCGACCTCTAAACTTAGGTGGAGCGAGCATGGAGGAGGGGTTGGCATTCTGGATGGAGCACGTGGCGGCCATCAAGCGGGAAGGGATATCGGCCAACGCGTATGCGAAGCGGCACGGATTGGCCGTGACGCGACTGTATTACTGGCAACGGAAGTTGAGGGCAACAGCAGTAGCGGCCGAGGTAAATCGATCAAGCGCATTCGTTGCGCTGCGCATTGGTCACGCCGTCGGGGCACAAGTGCCGGCTACTTGCACCTTGGTGCTCGAATCTGGCATGAGGCTGGAGATGGCGGCGCTTCCCGCGCCAGAGTGGCTCGCAGCTCTGGGCCGCGCTATGCAAGGGGTGCGCTGATGCACCCTGGTTGTCATATTGAGCAAGTCTATCTGTGCCGGGATCCGATTGATTTCCGTAAGTCGATAGACGGTTTGAGTGTGTTGGTCGAACAGGCGCTGGAATTAGATCCGTTTGGCAGTGCGCTTTACGTCTTCGTCAACCGGCAACGCAACAAGATCAAAGCGCTGTACTGGCACCGCAATGGATTTTGTCTGTGGTACAAGCGCCTCGAGTCGGAGAAATTCGCCTGGCCGCGTGATGCCGAAGGTGCGACGCAGACAGTCAGTTTGCAGGAATTCGAATGGTTGCTCGAGGGCTTTGATTTATGGCGAAATCAGCCGCATAAAACGCTACATTTTGCTTCTGTTTCATAGGAGAAACGGGTAAAATGCAGCATGCATTTCGGAACTCACAAATCACCGTTTTTATCACCGAAAACGGTCCTTCCTGAGTTCGTGTTACCGGCAATTCTGCCCAACAATATCGCTGCGCTCAAGTCGCTGCTGCATGTGCAGCAAGCAGCGCATGAAACCGCAGTAAAGGCCGCAGTAAAAGCCGCAGTTGCCGCAGCGGTTGAAGCTGCCGCGGACGCCGTCAAGCGGGAGGCGCAAGCCTACGTGCAGCGCATGATTGAACAACTGGTGCTCGCGCGCCACCGATTATTTGGTGCCAGTTCCGAACAACTGTCGGGCCAGGCCCGCCTGTTCGATGAAGCCGAGGCGTTGTTGCACGCGACGCCTGATGCCAAAGACACCGCCCCGATCCCGCCCGAGACAGCGCCATCGGAAGGCGGCAACGGCAAGAACCCAAAGAAGCCGGCCCGAGGCAAGCGCAGTCCCTTACCCGCAGATTTGAAACGTGTGGACGTTGTGCATGATGTACCCGAGGACGAACGCACTTGCCCCTGCGGCACTCCGATGGTCGAGATTGGCCAGGATGTCAGCGAACAGCTCGACATCGTGCCGATGCAGGTGCGCGTGCTACGCCACATTCGCAAGCGCTACGGTTGCCCCGAGAGCATCCACGCACCGGTCACGGCAGCTTTGCCACCGCAACCGCTCCCCAAGAGCAACGCGAGCGCGGACTTCCTCGCCATGCTGCTTGCGGTCAAATTCGTCGATGGCCTGCCGCTGGCGCGCTTCGAATACGTACTGGATCGGCACGGTGTGCCGGTTGCGCGCCAGACACTGGCGCGCTGGGTGATCGGCGCCGGCCGCATGCTGCAACCGCTGCACAATCTGATGCGCGACACGCTGACAGACGGGCCTTTCCTCCATATGGACGAAACCGTGGTACAGGTACTCAAGGAAGATGGCAAGGAGCCGACTTCGACCAGTTACATGTGGGTGCAGACAGGCGGGCCACCGGGTAAGTCGGTTGTCTTGTACGACTACGATCCGAGCCGCAGCGGGCAGGTGCCCGTGCGTCTGCTGGCGGGCTATCAAGGTTACCTGATGACCGATGGCTATGATGGTTACAACGCTTTGGCTAAAACAGAGGGGATCAAACACCTTGCGTGCTGGGCACACGTGCGCCGGCGTTTTGTCGAAGCGGCCCGTGTGCAGCCCAAGGGCAAACGCGGCCATGCCGACGAGGCCGTTGTGTTGATCGGCAAGCTGTACGGCATCGAACGTGATCACAAGGAAGTTGGCGACGAGGTGCGCCTCTTGGCGCGTCAGCAGCACAGCATTCCGGCGCTGGCTGTGCTGCATGCCTGGTTGGAAAAAACACTGCCTGGTGTCACGCCCCAAAGCGCGCTTGGTACGGCGCTGGCTTATCTGCAGAAATACTGGAGCCGCCTCACGCGCTACACTGAGCGCGGCGATTTGCCCATTGACAACAACCGCTGCGAGAATGCGATTCGCCCGTTCGTGATCGGACGCAAAGCCTGGCTATTCAGTGATACACCCGCCGGTGCCAATGCCAGCGCCGTCATCTACTCGCTTGTGCAAACGGCCAAGGCCAATCGCTTGGAGCCCTATGCCTGGTTACGCCGCGTTATGCGCGACTTGCCAGCGGCAAAAACGGTGGAAGAAATTGAAGCGCTGTTGCCCTGGAATTTGCTTACGCCCAATTTAACCAGCGATATGGCGTCCTGAACAGCCTGAGGTTTGTGGATCGCTTACGACCGACCTCTGAGGCCGATCTGGTGCTGATGCGGCGCATCGACGAGTTGCATATGGAGTGCCCGTTCGCCGGCAGTCGCATGCTGCGTGACATGTTGAGGCTCGAAGGCTTCAGGATCTGCCGCCAGCACGTGTGTACGTTGATGGCCAAGATGGGCATCCATGCCATCTATCGCGGGCGTAACACCAGTGCGCCACACCCGGCGCACAAGATCTATCCGTACCTGCTCAAGGGGCTCACCATCGACCGGCCCAATCAATGCTGGGCAACGGACATCACCTACATCCCCATGCGTCGGGGTTTCGTGTATCTGGTCGCTATCGTCGACTGGGCAACCCGCAAGGTGCTCGCGCATCGGGTGTCGATCAGCATGAGCACGGACTTTTGCGTCGAGGC
>CAIYZZ010000222.1 GCA_903930805.1 uncultured Rhodocyclaceae bacterium
AGTTGCTGGTGCTGGTGGTAGGGAGTAAAAAGTGGTTCATGCCGCCTATTTTTAACACCGGATCGAACAGGCACACCGCAACGGAGGCGCCCACAAACGTGTAGAGCGGGGCTTCCTGGGATAGGAAGGTTGAGCCAAGTGTCACTTCGATAGCGCGTGCGCGAGCATTCTCAGGTAATTCATCTCCCAGCTGAGTATGTAATAGCGTCACGGCACCACACCATAAGTCGGCGAATTGGCGTACTCCGGAAGGCCAATCATCTTCACGCCCTCTTGGCTTTGGTTGATAGGGTTCCTCGGGGTATTCTGACCAAGGGGTTGCCGTGGATTACCAGTTCTTGTACAAATGCCGAGAACTCATCAAAAGGAACCGGCTTGCTGAAAAGGAAGCCTTGCGCGTAGTCACAACCGTGCTCACGCAAGAACGCAAGTTGCTCCGGTGTTTCGACACCTTCAGCCACCGTCTTCATGCCGAAAGCATTGGCCATCTGCAATATGGCGCGAACCATGGCAGCGTCGGTCGGATCGCTGGTGATATCGCGCACGAACGACTTATCGATCTTGATGATATCGACCGGCATGCGCTTGAGATAGCTTAGCGAGGAATAGCCGGTACCGAAATCATCGATGGCAATCCGGCAACCGCACTGACGTAACTGCTTGAGTATGTCGACATACTCTTCGTTGTCGGACAGCTTGAGGCTCTCCGTGATCTCGATCATCACCTGGTGCTCGCGGGCAAGGCCGTTGGCACAGAGCAGCTTCACCAACTGATCGATGTGATCGCGGGCGACGAACTGTGCCGCCGACAGGTTGAACGAGAGTGACAGACGCGTACCAGATTCCCGAGTCCAGCGGTTCCAGTCGGCGAGGCCGGTTTCAAACACCCACTGGCTCAGCTTGCCGATCATGCCGTTCTGCTCGGCTATCGGGATAAAAATGTCCGGCGGAATGAAGCCCTTGACCGGGTGTTGCCAGCGCAACAGCGCTTCGGCGCCGGCCAGCGTCATGGTGTCAAGCTGCATGATTGGCTGGTAATAGACGTGCAGCCGTTCCTGCGTTACGGCAGTGCTCAATTCGCTGTCGATCCAGTGACGCTTGTTGGCTTCGTCCTGCATGCGGTGCGTAAAGAAGCAGAACGTATTGCGCCCGTTCTTCTTCGCCTCATAGAGGGCGCTATCGGCGTTCTTCAGCATGACCTCGGGCGAGTCGCCGTCCATCGGATAGACGGTGATTCCGATACTGGTCGCCGTCATAATTTTGTGGCCGGAAACCACCAGGGGCTGGCGCACCTCAGTCAAAATCTTGTTGGCGATGGGAATAATGTCATCGGCGTTGTCGAGATCGCCCAACAGTACAACGAACTCGTCGCCGCCCATGCGTCCCACCGAATCCGAATTGCGGAGCACACCCTGGATGCGCATCGCGGTCTTGATCAGCAGCTCGTCGCCGGCGGCGTGGCCCAGTGCGTCATTGACCGACTTGAAGTGGTCGAGATCCAGGAACATGACGGCGAACATGCGGTTGTTACGGCGGCATAAGTTCAGCATCTGCTTGAGCCGGTCCATCGTCAGATTGCGATTGGGCAAGCCGGTCAGGGTATCGAAGGTCGCCTGGCGTTCGATGGTTTCCTGCGCCTTCTTGGCATCGGAAATATCGCTGAATACCGCGATATGACGACTAACGTTGTCGTTGTCGTCCTTAAGTATGTTGATCGACAGCCACTCCGTGTAGATGTCGCCGTTCTTGCGACGGTTCTGGATCTCGCCCTGCCATCCCCCCGTGGACAGCAGGACTTCCCACATATGCTTGAAGAAATCTTTCGAGTGCTTGCCCGAGTTGAGCATGTGCGGTGTTTGCCCTATGACCTCATCTGCCGAATAGCCCGTAATCTCGGTGAAGGCGGGATTGACCGAGATGATCCGGTTGCTGGCATCTGAAATCAGGGTCGCTTCTGACGCATGCTCGAATACCGATGCCGAGAGTCGCAGCTTCTCCTCAGCCACCTTCTTCTCGGTGATATCAAGGATGGTCATCACCACGCCGCTGACACCTTTGCGGCCGCTATCAACGTATGGCGTGAGCCGCATCAGGAAGGATTTTTCGTCTTCACGGCGGAACTCCAGTTCGGCAAGCTTGCCGCTCTTCAAGACCTGGCTGACATGCCCCAGCATGTTCGAAACCTGGAAGCGGGTGGTCACCGCTGCCAGGTTCGGCTTTGAGTCGGCCGGGATATCGAAAAACTCTCGTGCGATCCGGTTATGGCGGGTGATGCACAGGTTGCGGTCGACCACCAGCAGCGCCTTGTACAGGCTGTCGAGGATATTGGACAGATCATTGTTGGTTTCGCCCAATTCCAGTGTGCGTGAGCCAAGTTCGTCATTGACGGTGATCAGCTCCTCGTTCGAGGCCTGCAATTCCTCATTGGCGGTTTCCAGTTCCTCGTTCGAGGCCTGCAACTCCTCGTTGCCGGCTTGCGCTTCCTCGTTGAGCGACTGCAGTTCCTCGTTGGCGGTCTCCAGTTCCTCGATCACCGACTGCAGATTCTCGCGGTTGAGGACAATTTCCTGTTCCAGTTCGACGATGCGCTCATTGCTACCCAGAGCGGACTCTTCGCCGGTACTGATCGGGGCCGGCCTGTCTTCGGCTGCCTCGAAACAGATCAGCAACAAATCGGGGTTGTCCATCCCGGCCAAACCAAGGTAATGCACCGCCATGCGGTAGTGCCTGGGTTTGCCGTCTTCCGTCAATGCTACGGGACCGGAGGTGGCGCTTTGCTTGGTACGGCTGACCCGGTGGGCGAAGGCGCGCAACTCGGCACGAAAGGGTGACTTGATCAGCGTAAAGACGTTGAAGTCGGCCTTGCCCTTCTTGATGGCCAGGAAATTGCCGCAGTCACCGAAGATTTCAAGGAGATCGCCGGCGCTGGTCATCAACAGGCTGGCCGGTGTGTAGAGCTCGAACAAACGTTCCTGGCCGAGTACCGAGGCAGGTGTTGCAGTGATCTTCTCCGCAATCGACTCACGGGCGTCACTGCCAGGGAGCCCGCGCATGCGGGGAAAGCTGCCGACGATAGGCGAGGCGACCGGGCGCTTCAGGAAGATCTTGTGCTTGCGATCCTTCTCGGCGAACAGGTTGCCCAGCCGGCCTACCGCCTCCGACTTGCCGAGAAACAGGATGCCATTGTTGCTTAGCGAATAATGGAAGATCTTCATTACCCGTTCCTGCAGTTCAGCCTTGAAGTAGATCAGCAGGTTGCGGCAGCTGACCATGTCGAGGCGCACGAAGGGCGGGTCCTGCACCAGATCCTGGCGCGCGAACAGCGTCATGTCGCGCAGGCTCTGGTCGATCCGATACATGCCATCCTGGGCGGTGAAGTAACGGGCAATCAGTTTGCTGTCGAGTTCGCTCAGTGCGGCCTCCGGGTAAATACCGGCCCGGGCCGTAGCGACAGATTCGCTGTTGATATCCGTGGCGAATAACTGGATCCGGTACTTGTCGCGGTATTCACCGAGTTCCTCGGCCAGGATGATGGCGACGGTGTAAACCTCTTCGCCCGTGGCACAGCCTGGTATCCAGACGCGAATATCATCGCCCGGCTGTTTGGCTTTGAGTATTTCCCGCAAGTTGCGACGGACCGCCTCAAACGAGTCGGGATCACGGAAGAACGATGTCACGCAAATCAGGAAGTTACCCGCCAGTTCGCTCAGTTCCTGGCGATTCTTGGCGATATGTTCGCCGTAGGCATCAAGGCTGGGAATCTGCATGGCCGCCATGCGCCGCAGGACTTGCCGTGAAATTGTCGCATCCTTGTAGTTTGAAAAGTCCATCCCGGTATGGGCGGCGATCTGGCGGATGATGCCGCGAATGGTGGACGGCGGTGCTTCATCGGCATCGTCGACGATAAAGGCACGTGGCCGCTGCACGATGGCGATCAGCTGGTGGGCTATTTCATGCGGCGGTAATACCAGGTCAGCACCACCGGCGCGGATGGCCGCGTTTGGCATGCTGTCGTATTTGGCCGATTTTGGTTCCTGGGCGATGGTAATGCCGCCTGCCGCCTTGATCGCCTTGATACCACGGGCACCGTCAGAGCCAGTGCCGGAGAGGATGATGCCGATGGCGCGATCTTCCTGGTCATCGGCCAGACTCACGAAGAAGCGGTCCACCGAAGGCTTGGGGCCGACGGTATTGGTCGGCTTGCTGACGTGCAGCTTGCCGTTGGTCACCGTGACATCGGAATTGGGTGGGGCGACGTAAATGGTATCCGCCATGGGCGGCAGGTTATTGCTCGCCTCCGCTACCTTGAGGGTGGTTTCGCGCGCCAGCAGCTCCACCATCAGGCTACGGTGGTCGGGCGACATATGCTGCGCCACGATATAGGTCATGTTGGCATGGGCCGGCAGGCCGGCGACAAAAGGGCGCAGTGCCTCCAGGCCGCCCGCCGAGGCGCCGATGCCGACGTAGTAAAGCGGGCTATCGACCGAAGTGCTGGCCTCTGCTTCTGGTGCGGTTTTGCCGGACCCTTTTTTGGCGGTGGGTTTTTTCGGTGGGCGCGTTACATTCGGTGCCTTGGCGGCCAGCGCTTTTTCAGCAAGAGGGGGCTTCCTGGTACGCGGCTTCACTGCGTTTGCCTTGATGGGAGCGTCAGCCCTCGCCGATGATTTCGGTGCCTTGCTTGTTGTCACGGTACTTCTCCAGAAACTGACGCGTCACGCACTAACTCGCAGCAAATAGGCGGCGCCACTTGGTGATAAACATGACGCGCGCTCCAGAGTAGAGCCTGATATGGGGATGCGTTCCATCAGCTTCGCGGCAATAAAGACACCCCAACCGGGCGCCACTCTACTCTAAGCGGCTTGGGGCCGGTAATAATTTCTTTTGACTTTACGCATTGCTGAATGCTCGGTCACACTAGCTCTGGTCGATAGGATTCCTTGGGGTATTGTGGCCGATATTTTGGAATACGGGAATCAGGGAATCCCTGATCTCCAGGGCGGGAAACCCTGATATGGGGGGGGGCAGGCGGGATGCGCTTGACCACTGGCTTGGCGGTGGGCTTGTGACTGACTTTTGTGGTGGATTTTTTTGTGGCCATGAAAATCCTTTCGCGCCGGATGGGCGCTCACCGTAAATGCTACGCCGATTGCGGATTTACTGATTGTTGAAGAAAACAAAAACCAGGAACAAGAGTGCCAGCGCAAGCACAGTCGCGAAGGCAATCTTCCATGCCGACCAAGGCCGTTCGCCCTGAACCTCTCCGGTTTGGCCATTAACCAGAAAGCGCCAGGTCTTGCCACCGTACTGGTAGGTTGACAGCCAGATTGGTAAAAGGATGTGCTTGAACGTGATGTCGCTGTAGCGTGGCGACATTGACTCGATACGCTGCTCATCACCGCCAATGTCGCCCTCGATGGCGCTGCGGATGGGGGCGTCCATCTGCTTGCATGCCAGGCCAAAGCCTGGTTCCAAACCAAGCTGATAGGCCTCTACCGTAAAACCGGAAAGGTAGTCCTCCCGGTAAGGTTGTAATTTCTCCAATTGCCAGGGCTCAAGTTTCTCCAGGTAATCATCGGGGAGCGAACTTGTCGCCGCCACCAGGATATCGTCAAAACTGACCTGTACCGAACCGGCAGCACGCGACCAGCGCGTATGTTGAACCTGGCGTGAGCGGGCCTGGCCATTCTCCGTGTAATTCTCGGTGACGTAATAATGGTCACCGCGCTGGCCAGAATATGGCGTGTTGGTCTCGGCGTCGTAGGTCCAATAAGGCAGGTAGATGCCTTTGAGCCCACTTGCTTCACGATAGGATTTCTTGAGCACATTGGGGGCAAACCACAGGCTGGTGATCCACATCCTGAATCGGGACTTGGCATCATTGTCCGTGATTGCAAAGGGGGCTAGCGCATGTGGCTTGATCGCGCGGTGAGCATACGCATCGGCAGCAATCAGGGGTACGGCACAAAACGGACAGCGGTCTGCGGTGACATTTTCCGGCAATTGTGATGAGGCGCCGCAACTAGGACATTTGATCGTCTGGCGCTCGATCTGTGCTTCGTTACCGGCGGCCTTTGCCAGATATGATGGGTAATCGAGTTCTTCGACCGCTACGATCACGGACTCGGTTGTGGCTTCGGGAATGGAGTTCTCAGCCCCACAATAGGGACACTTGAGCGCATCTTTCCCCGGTGCGAATTCCAGTTTGGCACCACAGGAAGTACAGGGATAGTGATGGGTGTTCACGATGGCTTACGCTTCCGTGTTTGCATCGACAGGGGTGGCACCAGGATCTACAGACGCCGAACTTTTTCTGATTCGGCGATCTCTAGCGGGGCGGTAATGGCGGCGGCGTGTTGGCGAACAGTGCAGCAAGTTCGGGTTGTTCACCTGCCTTGCTCCATGCGGCCATGCCGGGTCGCCAAACAAGACTTTCAGGCGTCAAGTTGCCGCTGGCAAGCTGACCTTGTAATGCAGTGAGATCAAAAGGTCCGCTTTGTGCGCCATTGATCGCGACATGGAAACTTGGCGTACCCGGGATCGGCGGTGGCACTGCTGCATTGGCAGCAGGTGCTGCTCCGGCAATTCCTCCTCCTGCTTGTGCGGGCTGTTGGAACAGCGTTCCCATCCCCTGACTCAGCATGCTGCCAACCCCCACGCCCATCATGGTTCCCGCCGTTCCCGGATTCTGGGCAGCGTCACGCATGGCCTGGGCGGCCTGGTACTGGCCGAACTGCTGCATGTTGCCGATGACACGCATGGCACCTTGCTGGTCGATGGCTTTCTCGACCTCTTCCGGCAAGCCGATATCCTGAACCTGAATTTCGCATAGTTCCAGACCCATGGCGGCGAAGTCACTGGAGATGCGCTCCCTGATCTTCTCGCCAACGAGCGTGACCTTGCTTTCCAGATCTATCACCGGTACGCCGATCTCCGGCATGACTTCCTTGATCCGGAGCCCGACCTTGCCACGCAGGTTTTCTTCAATATCGGCCGTGGTGAACTCGGCCTTGGTGCCCATCAGATCGACGAGGAACACCTTGGCATCGATGATACGGATTACATAGATGCCAAATGCCGTCACGCGCACCGCACCGAATTCCGGATCCCGCATCGTTGCCGGCCCGGACGTGCCCCATTTCAGATCGGTGAATTTTCGGGTGTTGAAAAAATACACCTCACACTTGAAAGGTGAGTTGAAGCCGTATTTCCACCCTTTAAGTGTGCTCAGGATTGGCAGGTTCTCGCTCGTGAGATCGTACATGCCGGGGATAAAGACATCCGCCAACTGGCCCTTGCCGAGTTGGCCTTCATTGACTACGACGGCGAGCTGGCCTTCTCGCACGGTGAGCTTTGCACCCTGTTTTATTTCGTTCTGATAACGCTCAAAGCGATGAGCCATAACTTCAGGGCTATCTTCGGTCCACTCGATGATATCGATGAACTCGCCCGTCAACTTGTTCCAGAGGTTCATGTGATGTTTTCCTTGATGGTGACTAGCCAACGCTCAGCATACACATTTTCGGGTCACACCAACTATGGTGCCTTGACTTCAGCAGCACAGTCGCAACCGATTCCCTCCGCGATCCAGCGGCGCGCCAATCGCGTCGCCAGCGGAGCCAAGGCATACGGCAGCCAGGGCAAATGAGCGGCCGGTAGCACCACCAGCCCGCACACATAACGACATTCACCCTCCCTCCAGACCAGGGCGGGGCAGGCACCGGAGCGATGCTGCAACAGGCTGCGACTCAATGGACACGGCGCAAAGCTGCAGCAGACGCCGCAGCCATTGCACGGCGAACCGACAGCCGGTTTTTCCGGCGCGGCGGCGTGCAGGGCGATGGTGTCGTAATTCTGCTTGATGACGAAATCTCCGGGGAAAGCTAAACTGAGCCGGCACTATAACAAGTGACGGGAGGAGGTTCCATGGCACGCAAAGATCACTGGGAAACGGTTTACTCGACCAAAGCATCACAGAGCGTCAGCTGGTTTCAACCGCAGGCCGATGTCTCGCTGCGACTGATCCGCGAGGCGACAGACAATACAGCCGCGATCATCGACGTGGGTGGCGGTGCCTCGACGCTGGTCGATGGCTTGCTCGATGCGGGCTATCGCGACCTGACGGTGCTCGACCTTTCCGGTGCCGCGCTGGCCACCGCCCGCACGCGGGTGGGGGATCGTGGTGCCAGTGTGCGCTGGCTCGAGGCCGACATCCTGCACGCCGAGTTTTCCGCACACGCCTACGATGTCTGGCATGACCGCGCAGTGTTCCATTTCCTCACCGACCCCGCCGACCGCGCCCGTTATGTGGCACAGGTACTGCATGCCGTGAAGCCCGGCGGCCATGTCATCGTGGCGAGCTTTGCCGAGGACGGCCCGCAGCAATGCAGCGGTCTGCCGGTGATGCGCTATGCGCCCGAGGCCCTGCACGCCGAGTTCGGCGCGCCATTCGCCCTGCTGCACCATGAACGCGAGGCGCACCAGACCCCCGGCGGCAGTGTGCAGTCCTTCGTTTACTGCTTCTGCCGCAAGCTTTAGTGCAGCCTGAACTGCACCGGCAGCAAAACCTGGCGCTGCGCACTGGGCAGGCCGGCAATGCGGCGCACGGCAGCCAGCGCCGCCGCATCGAGTATTGCGTGGCCGGAGCTGCTTGCCACCGTCGCATCGGCCACACCGCCTGAAGCGGTAAGCGTCAGCAACACGATCACTTCGCCCTCGATACCGCGCTCGATAGCTTCGCGCGGATAAAAATCTTCTTTGACCAGCGCTGCCATTGCGGTATTCAGCGCCCTGCCCTTCAGCGGGCGCGGCTGCGGCGGTTTGGGGGCAAAAGTCGGTGCTGGCGGGACGGGTGGCGGAGCAACGGGCTCTGGCGACTCTGGCTCTTCAACTCGCTTGGTGGCGAGCACCGGTGCCGCCAGCATGGCTTCCAGCACGGGCGGTGGTGGTGGCAAGACGTGTTGCAGCGAAAACCCCACTGGCCAAATCACGGCAACATGCAGCAGCAGGCTCGCCAGGATGGAAAAACCGAGCCGCAACGCCGGCGGGGCGGCATACGGTGAAATTGCCGTCATAAGCGCGAATGCTACCGCAGCGCGGGTAAACTGCGCGCCTGTTCCAGCCGGCCCTGTTGAAAATGAATCGTTTTCTCGTCCTGCTTTACCTTGCTGCCCTGCTGACACCGGCAGCTCATGCCGAACTACCGGATTCGACGCGTTTTTCGGTAGTTCTTGAACTGGGCGATGTCGCCAAGGCCCGCACCTGGCTGGATGAAGGGCTCGATGCCAACTTCGAGGGTGCCATGATTGGCACCGGCCTGATGATCGGTGCCTGGGAGGGCAATATCCCGCTCATGGAGCTATTCTTGAGTCGCGGAGCGAATATCCACCAAACCAACCGCTTTGGAGAACAGGCGCTGATGCTGGCGGCTTGGAAAAACCGGCGCGAAGCAGTACAGTGGCTGCTTGAGCACGGCGCAAAACCGAATCACGCCAGGGACCACGCATGGACAGCGCTGCATTACGCCACGTTTGCCGGCAACGGCGAACTGGTTGATCAACTGGTGACGGCGGGTGCCAACGTCAATGCCCGCTCCACCAACGGTTCCACGGTGGTCATGATGGCCGCGCGCGAGGGCCATAGCGCCATCGCCAAACGCCTGCTGGAAGTCGGTGCCAACCCGGCGCTGAAGAACGATTACGACGAGGATGCAGTCGCCTGGGCGATGCGCCAGGGAAATTTCGAGATCGCCAAGTCATTTACCAGCGCCGAAAATTTTGCCGAACTGGCTCGCCAGGCTGCTTTGAACCCCTCCAGGCCGACGCGCTCCCTGGCCGCACCCGATAAAGTTGAAGAACTGTTGCGCATGGCACGTCTGGCCGAAGTACGCGGCAACCGGGGTGCGGCGCTGACGGCCTACCGAAAGGCGTTGGCAGAATTGAAAGCGGTGGAATCTGCCCAAAAAGTCGGCGCTGTTCGTACGGCAAGAAGTGTCGTAATGCCGCGCATTCCACCTTCCGCCCTAGTCATCCAGGCCAAACGTGTCAAGCCTGACGAACAAGTTGCCGCCTTCAGCTATGCCGGCAGCGAGGAACAAAAGATTGACCAGTTACTGGAACAGGCCCGTGCTGCAGAAGCTGCCGGCCGCACGGCCGAAGCCATCAAACTGTTCCGCCAGGCATCCGCCAGAATCAAGGCTGGACAGTAGTAGTTTTATCGGACACTGACGCTTGCATCTCGTCCGCAACCGGCAAGCGCGGCGTGCCGTCCACCGGTGCCAGGTCACGGATTTCCTTGTCGCCGGAAACCGCCTGCAAATCGCGGAAGCGCCGCGCAGTCACCAGCACGCGGGTTTCGAGCGAGCCAGTGGCCTTGTTGTAAGACCCCACGGCATCGGCGAGATTTTTGCCAACCCCCGCCCAGTGGTCGGCCAGCGTGGCCAGGCGCTCGTACAAATCTTTGCCGAGCTGCGATATTTTTTGTGCGTTTTCTGTCAGTGCTTCCTGCTGCCAGCCATAAGCAGCCGCGCGTAGCAAGGCAATCAGGGTGGTTGGCGTGGCGAGGATGACGCGCTGCTCGACACCCATCTCGATCAGACCGGGATCGACCTCAAGCGCAGCGCTGTAAAACATCTCGCCGGGCAAAAACATCACGACGAAGTCGGGCGCAGGCTGAAACTGTTCCCAGTACGACTTACGCGATAGTTTGGTGATGTGCTCACGCACCTGACGCGCATGGTCGGCGAGTTTCTTGCGGCGCGTGTCGTCGTCCTCCGCATCGACGGCATCAAGATAGGCGGCCAGCGGTGCCTTCGCATCGACGACGATCTGCTTGCCGCCAGGCAGACGCACGATCAGGTCAGGACGCAGCTTGCCGTCCCCCGCTTGGCCATTGTCCGCCGATTCCTGCTCATAAAAATCGCAGTGATCGAGCATGCCGGCCATTTCCACCACGCGCTTGAGTTGCAATTCACCCCAGCGGCCACGCGCATGCGGTGCCCGCAGCGCGCGCACCAGGTTAGCTGTCTCACGCCGTAATTGACCTTGCGAATCGGCCAGCGCGCGCACCTGCTCGAACAAGGTGGCATAGGCGTCGATCCGCGTCTTTTCCACACCCTGCACCTGCTGCTCGAATTTTTCGAGCGAGGCGCGGATGGGCGTCACCAGCTCACCGATGGCCTGCTGGCGTTTTTCCAGATCACCTTGCGCCGATTCCTGCTGCTTTTCGAGCGATAGTTTGGCCAGGTCGAGAAAGGCTTGGTTGTTGCGTTGCAGTGCCTCGGCTGAGAGCGCACGGAAAGTATCGGTGAAAGCTCCACGCGCCAGCCACATCAATATGACACCAACCAGCAAACCGACGACGAAGGCAATAATCAGTTCCATGGCATCAAAAGTCGGTTCTGGCGGGACGGCACTTATTCATGGAATGTCACGAATTCGCTGAGTGCCGCTCGCTCACTGATCAGAGAGTTTTCTGCGGCCTGCCGGTCGGCACGACCAAGTGCCATACCGCACACCAGCTGTTCGTTTTCCGGTAAGGCAAGTTCGGCGCTGACGATACGGTGAAACTGGATCCAGGCCGCCTGTGGACAGGTATCGTAGCCGCAGGCGCGTGCCGCGAGCATGATGTTCTGCATGAAGCCACCGTAATCGAGCCAGCTGCCACGCCCCATGCGGCGATCGATGGTGAACATCAGGCCGACCGGGGCATCGAAAAAGCGGTAATTGCGGCGGTGCTGCGCCTGCATCGCGGCACGGTCGCCCTTGACGATGCCCAGCAGGTCATAAAGGGCAAAGCCGACCTTGCGCCGCCGCGACAAATAGGGCTCGACGAATTCCTGTGGGTAATAGTCGTATTCGTACTGGTGATCGGTGGCCGCGTGATCGTAGACCGCACATACTTTCGCCACCAGATTGTCGCGCGCGGGGCCGGTAAGTACGTGCACGTGCCAGGGTTGGGTATTGGTACCGGACGGCGCACGTGCCGCCGTCGCAATGATTTTTTCGATCGTCGCGCGCGGCACGGCTTCAGGCAAAAAAGCGCGGATGGAATGCCGTGACTCGATCAGTTTCAGGAAAGATTCATTTTGGTTCATGAATATCACACTCAGAGCCGGTAATCGAGCTGGATGCGGCTTTGCAACTTCCTGGCCTGCTTGAACGACTCCTTGAGAACGAAGCGATCAAGCTCATTGAGTTTCTCGGGATCGACACGATTTTCCATGCCCAGCGGCGCGCCGTCTGTTTGCTGGCGCAGTCGCAGTTGCTGGAGGAAATTGAAGCTGTCGATCAGCGCGTGGATATCGTCGCGACCGACCTTGCCTTTTTCGGCGGCGGCACGCAAGCGCTCCGCCGTGCCAGTCTCGCCGATGCCATTGGCCAGCGCGAGGATGCGCGCCGCATCGACGAAGAGGCGCGTGCCGAATGTCTTGAGGTCGAGGGTGCGCGGGAAAGCCTCATTCACGTCAAAATTGAAATCACGAATCATGCCTAGCGGCGGCTTCACACTGATGGCATTTTCGGCCATGAAGCGCAGGAACAGCGTCGCACCCGGCACATGCTTACGCAGCCACTCGGCCAGTTCGTCGGTCAGCGATTCATCACCGTACAGCGGACGGAAATCGAAATAGATCGTGGCATCGAGCAGCGCTTGCGGCGAGTTCGACTGCAGCCAGCTGTTGTAACGTTTGTGCCATTCCTCGAGCGAGAGGCACAGCTCCGGATTGCTCGCCATCACGTTGCCCTTGCACAGGGGAAAGCCCAGGGTATCGAGACGTTTATTCACTGCCATGGCAAAGGGCAAGAAAGCCTGGCGCACTGCCTCGGCCTGCTCGGCCGACGCGGCAAAGACGATGCCGTTATCCTGGTCGGTAGACAGCGTCTGCTCGTAACGCCCCTCGGAACCGAAGGCCAGCCAGGCCCAGGGCACTTTCGGCAGGTCGAACTCGAGCTTGGTCAGCTCGATCAGCCGCACGGTCAAATGATCGTTGAGCGAGGAAATCAGCTGGGTGAGCGACTCCGCGGCACCTCCTTCCGCCAGCGTGTGTTCGGCAAGGCGGTGAATATCCTCGGCCGCCGCGAGCAAACCCTCCATGTCGCGCGCACCGCGAATGGCCCCGGAAATGGCTTTGCCGCCACCGCTTTGCAGTTCGTAGATATCTTCTTGCGAAACGATGCCGACCAGTTTGCCGGCAGCATCAACGACGATGACGTGGTGGATGCCATGGCGCGCCATCATCAGTGCGGCCTGATAGGCGGTGGAACGCCAGTTGAGCATCAGGAGGCCCGAATCGCTCATCACCGCCATCACCATCTGGTCGAGGTCGCATGACTTCGCGGCAACCCGGTGCAACAGGTCGCGCAGGGTGAAGATGCCGATCGGCCGGCCGCTTTCCGGCTCGACAATGATGATCGAACCGATGCGGTTTTCCGCCATGATTTGCACGGCCTCGCGCGCGGTCGTATCCGGCGTGGCAGTGATCGGCTTGCGGCGGATCATCGCCGCCAGTTGGCTGTGCAGGGTATGACGGGCGACGGTGGCAGCCTGGGGTGTGGTGGAACTCATATTGCTGTCTTTCCTTTGATGCGGGATCAGTATTTCACACGGGCGAGGTAGGTTTTTTCCGCAGCCTCGAGCGCCTGGCGCAGTGTATGAATGCCCATGTCGTTGAGGAGAGGAATCATCTTGAGGAAGACCTCGCCGGTGACAAACGCATCGCCCAGCGCGGTATGCCGGCCGATGACATTGATGCCAAGCCGCGCGGCAATGGCTTCGAGCTTGTGCGTTTCCTGGCTGGGGTGAATCACCGCCGAGAGCAGCAGGGTATCGAGCACCGGTTGGTCGAAAACGAGACCGGTGCGGGCTTCCTTGAGTTGGAGGAAGCGCATGTCGAAGGCCGCGTTGTGCGCCACCAGCACGGTGTCGGCGCAAAACTCGTGGAACATCGGCAAGACGACATCGATGGTCGGCTGGCCACGCACCATGTCTTCCGTGATGCCGTGAATCGGAATGCCCTCGGGCCGCAGCGGCCGCTGCGGGTCGATGATCTGATCGATCACTTCCTGCCGCAGCAAGCGGCCATTGATGGCGCGCACGGCGCCGATCTGGATGATTTCGTCACCGGCGGAAGGCTCCAGCCCGGTGGTTTCGGTGTCGAAGACCGAAAAAGCCACGTCCGTCAGTTTGCGATCGAGGTCGATGCGCGTGTCACTGAAATTGAACAGATTGAAATCGTAATACTCCGGCCGGCTATCGCCGTGGGCGTGGGGGGCGTGCTCGATATGCTGAGCCTCGGGCGTCGCCGCGACGGGCAAAACGAAACGGAAAAAGGCGCGATGCACCGCCTTCTCACGCTGATACCAGATTTCGCCACCATGGCGCTGAGCGACGTCGCGCAAGGTCAGCGGGCTTGCTTCGTTACCCACGGTCATCGACTCCAGCTCCCACGTGTACAAAGTCTCGGACGACACCGTGGTACCCGACCAGATGAGATCGATGAAAGCCATCTTGCCGTCGGCGATCAGGCGAAAGCGCAACTCGCGAATGTCGTAATGGTCCTGCAGGCGCGAGGCGAGAAAGGTAATGGCCTGGATCAGCGCAAAGCTGTCGGCGCGGATCCACAGACTGTCGTCGAGTTCTTCGCACTTGGTCGCCAGCTTGAGCTTGTCCTCGATGCGGCGCTGGGCGGCGGCGACAACGTCCATGCCCAAAACATCCTCGAGCGGCCAGCGCGTCTTCAGTGAGTCGGCAAACTCGGTGGTTGTTTTGGCCAGCCGCTCGCTCATGCGCGCGGTTTCCTCGTCGATGATGCCGACGAAGCGCTCGCGATAGGCAGTCTCCATGTCGGGATTGTCGATCAGATTTTCGACCGCCGCGCGAATGTTGCCAAGCGAGGAGCGAGAACCGTCGGTCAGCGACTGCAAGGCCTGGTCACGCTGCGTCTCACGCTCAAAACTCTTGGTGATGTTTTCGATGGTCAGCACGTAGCCGGTCACTAAGGGAACCTGGACCGTAGCCTCCGCACTTTCTTGCACGCCCAGTACCGGTGTCATCTGGGCGCGCAGTAACAAGCCAGAACGCGTGGTAGTGATAAAGTTGGCCACCGCTTCCGTGCTGGATTTTTTGAGCCGCTGGCGAATGTGTTCCAACGCATGGGCAATCTGCGCCCGCTCCAGCATCGAGAAAATCGAACGGCCGAGACCGATCAGCGCACCACCACTCATCGAGGTCGGCCCCTGCGCCAAGGCCTGGAACTGCAGGCGCGCACGGTTGTTGTAGAGCAGGATGCGGCCATCAAGGTTGCACACCACCACCCCGAGCGCCAATTCGGACATCAGCGCCGCCAGACGATTCTTTTCGGCCTCGACCGATGCGCTGGCTTCAGAAATCTGCGCCGCGACATCATTCAACAGGGCATCGCGCTGCTGCGCCAGATCATTGGCGGCACGGGCAAGTTCCTGAACCTCGGGCGGCCCCTCGGGCGTGACGCGGAAGTTGCGGTTGGCACCGAGCATCAGGCGCAGCGTTTCAGCCATGGCCATCAAGCCCTGCACATACTGCTTGAACAGCGCCCGCAGCAATTGCAGGCCAAAGAACAGACCGACAACCGTCATCAGGCTACCAATCGGCAGCCAGCGATCCATGACCTCGTGAAAGCCGACGCGCTGCGCCTCGTTCAGGTCAGCGTAGAAGACGGCCACCGTCAGCAGGAAAGGGGCCGTCATCAGCAGTCCGAGCACGACGATGGCAAGAATGAAGCGGGTACGCGCGTTCATGCAAGCAGAGTTTTCACCTGCGCGACCAACTCCTTGGTCGAGAACGGCTTGGTGACATAAACGTCAGCGCCGAGGGCGACGCCTTTCGCCACCTCGGTTTCGCGTCCTTTGGCGGTGAGCATGATGATCTTGAGGCCGGCACGCGTGGGGTCGGCACGCAATATCTGGCAAACCTCATAGCCGGATTTATTGGGCATCATCACATCGAGCAACACCAGGTCAGGTGAAAAACTCGCCACCATCTCGAGTGCGGTATCGCCATCGCCTGCCACGGCGATTTCGAAGCCTTCCTTCTTCATCATGAATTCGAGCGACATGACGATGTTCGGCTCATCGTCCACGATCAACACTCTTTTTGCCATAGTCTCCTCCCGGCTTCTATTTCCCCGCATTATCACCTGTTGTCAGCGGCAGGGTGAACACGAAAACGGCACCCCCCTCCGCCGGGTTTTCGAGCCAAAGCCGGCCACCGAAATACTCGACGATCTGGCG
>CAIYZZ010000223.1 GCA_903930805.1 uncultured Rhodocyclaceae bacterium
CAAGCCCAGCACGGCTGCAGGAACATAGACATCGCCCTGCTCGATAAACGCGATCGGCAGGGACATCACGGCCTTGGGCAGTTCGGCAGCTACCAGCGGGACGACCGAATCAGCGGCGGCAAAGCGGTAGTTGGTGTAGCGTTTCCAGCGTTTGCTGGCGTGGTGTTCGCTGGAGATGGCTTGATAGTTAGGCATGTTAAAAAGCCCCGTAAGATTCGGCTAGTTAAGGGTGGAACCAGCCGCCAAAGCTTCATTCAGTGCCTTGCTGTAGGCCATACGAGCAGTTTGCAACACTGCTGTCTGAGCTGTCAGCCTTTGCAGTTCGCCATCGACAAACTGGAGCATTGCGAGTTGACCCTTGGCTTCTTCGGAGAGAGTGTCGAACTCGTAGTCTTTTTCGTCGATCTTGATGGTGGGCATGGGCTTACTCCTTGGGTTCCCAACTGGCATGCAAGATGCGGAAGTATGCCTTGGGTGAGTCGGTATCGGTCAGGATGTTTTCCAGATAGGCGAACTTCGCTGGAGTCAGCCCCCCTTCGATCAGGCGGAACAAGGCGATCTGATCGACAAACCACGGCTCGGGATGGCTGTTGAGCAGGGTGATGATCATGCCCGACAGGCGTTTGCAGAAGATGATTGCGGCCTCTGTAGGTTTGAAGAGCAACACCGTGGCCGGATAGCGATCCCAGGCATCACGCACCGTATGAAACCGGGTGTAGCCAATGTCGGCATCCCCCATGTCGTTGAACAGCTCTCGCGGGTCTTTTAGGCATTCCACATCGATGTCTGTGACGAGCATGGGCTTGGCGTACTTGGTGAGCATTTCGGCCAGGAACAGGAAGCGCTCGGAGGCAAACAGGGCAGACCGCTGGTTGGCCGATGCGCTACGAAGGTCAAGTACGCGTTGTGTGCTGTGGATGGGCACCCATGCCGCCATCGCATCAAGGGTCTCGGTAGGGGCGGTTTTGTCCGCTTCGACGACCACGTGGACATGCAGATGCATGGGTGGAGGGGGCGGGGTTGATGCACCTGCCTGCCCTTCAGGTTTGATCTGCGCAGCAATGGATTGCGCCAGTGGCAGGCCGTAGCGCCGGAGATAGACCGGGTCAGCGGCGACCAGCCAGACTATGTCGCTGTCTCCGCTATTCAACTCAGGCAGCAGGTTCACCGGCCCGGCTACGTCGTCCGGCACCGGCATGGCGAACATCATTTCCAGGGCTTGCGGATAGCGTGAGCGCAGGCTGACGAGCATCTGTTGGGCGCGATTGTGCTGGTAGGTCATCAGCCACAGGTCAATCAACCGAAACTTGAGGAAGGGGTCGTCGATGCAGGTATCCAGCCCTTGGAGGTAGGCGGTTTCGGCTTCAGCATAACGCTGCAGCTGACGATAGGCGTTGCCGGTGATGATGAAGGGGGCGGGGTGGTGGGGTAATTGCTGGCGGTTATAGAGGGTCTCGACGTGGGCCAGATAGGTCTGAGCTGACAGGGTGGAGAACCTGCTCTGGATGCCAGCATAACGGGCGCAGTTCCAGATGTTGCTAAAGTCATGGGGACGCTGGCATCCGCTCTCCCACCGGAGCAGACCGGCCAGCAGACCCCAGACGGGTTCTATCGTGGCGGAGAGCACCATCAATTGCTCCAGTGCTTGCTGTTGTTCGGTTGTCTGTGTTCGTTCTTCAACACTGAGCCGAGTCAGGCTCTGGCTGATGCTGGCGTACCGCGCCGGGTCACGGTCGGTCTGGTACAGCGCGATTTCGGCCTGGAGGGTGGCAAGTTCGGTCAGCATGGCATGAGGAAGATCGGGGAGGCGTTCATGCTACCCCAGGGCTTCCGCACTCGAGCCACATAATCGCATTATGAGGAAAGTCGCTCACATTCAACACGTTATGCCAAAGACTTGTAAACCCACTGCAAATCGCGTCTACTCTCGTTTTTGGGCGACAGAAATGACTGCAAAGAACGGGTTGTGCTTGATGGGTTTCTTGAGCGAAATCGACGATCCGCGCAAACCCAGCAACGGAACATTGTATGGGCGAACAACGTCTTGCCTATGTTCATGAGCAGCTCCGGGTGTGTTACCCCCGGAATTCGCCCGGAACCCCATTTTGCCGTTCAAATCGACACTACCCCATGCCGCCCTGAAATCCCTTGTCACACATGGCTTTCAGCAATTCACCTTCTCGTTTAACAGGTCAGGTAGTCTGATCGCGCCCCTATCCCAATTTTCTATCACTTGCAGAAGTGGCCCAGCTAAATAGGACTGGCTGATAAGTGGAGAACCTGCTCTGATGGGCCTGCGTAGAGGGAATGTTGATGAATATAGTCGAGAACAGTGGCGGGCAGCAATACGCCGAGTTGTTCCCGTGTTGCGCCGGCAGCGATCAGGTCGCGCACTTCGGTGGCCGATACCGTGCCGGCAATCAGATCAAAAGTGAAGATGTGACCGCAGGGTGCGGCTAAAAAGTCGGCGCTGGCGGGACGGCAGCGGCCGGCAAACTCGGCGGCCAGGGGCGGCGCGATAGCATCCAGCGGAAACCCCGGGCGCGTGGCGACTGCGATATGGACGAGGCCGAAAATCTCCTGCCAGCGGTGCCAAGTGGCAAGGCCCCGGAATGCATCGGCACCCATCAGCAACACCAGCGGTTGCGCCGGGCCATAGTGTTTCCGCAAGCGGGTAAGTGTCTGCACCGTGAAGCTCACCGCCGTGCTGGCAACTTCGCTGGCGTCGAGGATGAAGCGTGCTTCACCGGCGGTCGCTACCTGCACCATTGCCAGCCGCTCTGCTGCAGTTGTGCGGGGCGGGGTGCGGTGTGGTGGTTGCCCGGCGGGTATCCAGAGCACTTGTTTGAGGTTCAGTTTGTCGCAGGCGACGCGCCCCAGCGCGAGGTGGGCGTTGTGTATGGGGTCGAAGGTGCCGCCAAGAATGCCGACAGCGCCTGCGGCTGTTGCCGGTGACGCCTCAGGCATTTTCATCCACGGTGGGATGGAAAATGTCGCGATAGCTGACGTAGATGCTGGCGGTAAGTACGGGGGCAACGAAAAAAATCAGCAGCATGCGCAGGGCGACGAGGGCGGTGCTGAGGGCAACGCCAGAGATCTGGCTGATGGCCAGCAGAATGAAGCCCGGCACGATGCCGGCCATTACGATCACACCCAGACTGAACATGCCGAGTGCCCGCCAGTTGCGCCACGAAGCAACGGTGCTGAAGAATAATGCCTTCATGGGGCTGACGCGGTCCCAGCCGGTGAGAAAGGGGGCAAACCAGAAAGCGATGATCAGGGGTGCGGCCAGCAGCATGAGGCGCAGCAACGCATTCAGCGAGGCCGCTTCATGGTTTGCGGCTTTTGCTTCCGCGCTGGAGGTGGATTCGGAGGGCGGTGGTGTCGCGCTGTCGCCGGCGGTGCTGTCGGGTTGGGTGCTCTCCATGCCTATGCTTGGCGGGTTCGGCACGCTTTCCATACCAGAGAACGGATCGATGCCATCGCCGAGCGCGGTGCTGATGGCTACCAGCAATACGGCGCCGGCCAGCTGTAATCCGCCCAGGCGGAGCATGGCGGCGGGGTTGCCCTCCGTGCCGGTCAAACCACGCAACAGGCTGTCCTTGCTTGGCCGCAGGCCTTCATCGACCAAGCGGCAGCCATTGGCAACAATGAGCGTCATGGCAGGCAGTATCAGCGGCAGCAGGATGGAGCCGATGCCCGGCAGCAACATGGCCACACTTTGCACCAGCATCAGGTAAAACAGTGTCAGCGCGGTGATGAACGGTGGGTTGCGACGAAACAGCCGAAAACCTTCGAACAGCCAATATGTCCCGCGGGCAGCGGGCAAACGGCGCGCCTGCATTATCTCCGGATCAGAAGGTGCCGATGACCCACATCGGCACGGAGATGCCCTTGTCACCGATGCCGAGGTCTTCGTGGACGAAGCCACCGTCACCTTTGGGGTCGACCAGATAGTAGGGTGTGCCGTGGGATGGCGTCACCTTGACCATGTAAAGCTTGCCATTCACTCGGTATTCCTCGACCCGGTCTTCGCCTCGCTTCTTGATGGTGACTTGCGGTTCGAGGGCAGAATCATCGGCCATGCCCGGGGGCGGTGGGGGAGGCTCTGGGATCGGTTGCAAGCCGGCCGGCAGGTTTTGTGCTGCTGCCGGCAGAACGATGGCGGCAAACAGGAGGGCAACGAGAGATTGGCGGAGGGAGAATTGTGGGCGCATGGTGGGAGCTCGTGATAACTCTCGCATTCTATCTATAAATTCAGCAGCAAATCGTGTTCAGCCGGCAGATGGTCGAAGCCGCGCGTATCGTAGTGTTTGAAAATTGCCTCGACGATGGCTTCGGGCTCGTCGATTATCTGGATCAGATTGAGATCCTCCGGGTTGATCATGCCTTCCTCGACCAGTCGGTCGCGAAACCAGTCCACCAGCCCGCCCCAGAAACCGTTACCAACGAGGATCAGAGGTATTTTCGGCGTCTTGCCGGTCTGAATCAACGTCAATGCCTCGAGCAGTTCGTCCAAGGTGCCGAAGCCACCGGGCATTACCACGTAGGCGGCGGCAAAGCGCACGAACATGTATTTACGGGCGAAGAAGTGGCGAAAACTCTGCGAAATATCCTGATAGGGGTTTTCTTTCTGTTCCATCGATAGCTGGATGTTGAGGCCGATGCTGGGGCTCTTGCCGAAAAAGGCACCCTTGTTGGCTGCTTCCATGACACCGGGACCACCGCCGGAAATCACCGCGAAGCCGGCATCCGAGAGCAGGCGCGCAATGCGTTCGGTAAATTGGTAGTGGGGTGAATCCGGCTTGATGCGGGCGCTGCCGAAGATCGACACTGCTGGCCGCACCCCCGCCAGCCGCTCGGTCGCCTCAACGAACTCTGACATAATACCGAACACCCGCCATGCTTCGCGCGCCGTCGAGGCCGGCGCCGCCAGCCGGG
>CAIYZZ010000224.1 GCA_903930805.1 uncultured Rhodocyclaceae bacterium
AACAGCCGGTCGGAAAGGGCATCGGCACCATGTTTGGTGCGCGTGAAAACCAGCACCTGATGCCAGCCGTGATCGCTGATCAACTTGACCAGCAGATCCTTCTTGCGTTCCCGATCAACATGGTAGACGGCCTGTGCGATCGCCTCGACGGGCGCATTGCGGCGGGCCACCTCGACGCTGGCGGGATTGTCGAGCAGGCCACTGACCAGACCACGAATCTCGTCGGAGAAGGTTGCAGAGAACAGCAAGGTTTGCTTGCGTTTCGGCAACAGGGCGATGATGCGGCGGATATCGCGGATAAAGCCCATGTCGAGCATGCGGTCGGCCTCGTCGAGCACGAGAATTTCGATAGCGGAGAGATTGGCGGTGCGCTGTTCAATATGGTCTAGCAGGCGGCCGGGTGTGGCGACGATGAAGTCCACACCACTCCTCAATGCGGAGAGTTGGTTGCCCATGCCAACACCACCGTAGATGGCCGCCGCTTTCAGATGCAGATGCTTGCCATAGGTGCACACACTCTCATGCACCTGGATCGCCAGTTCGCGCGTCGGCACGAGGACCAGGCAGCGCGGCTTGCCCTTTTTGAGCGGCACGCGCGTAGAGAGCAGTTGCAGGATGGGCAGGGTAAAGCCGGCAGTCTTGCCGGTCCCAGTCTGGGCAGCAGCCATCAGGTCGCGGCCGGCCAGCACCACGGGAATGGCCTGAGCCTGAATGGGGGTGGGGGTGTCGTAGCCTTCTTCGGTAACGGCGCGCAGAATATTGGCGGAAAGGCCAAGGTCGGTAAAACGAAGTTTCAGAGAAGATTCATGCCCGCCTGCGGGCGTGATGTCGGAACTAAAATGCATGGGGGTTGCTCCTGGAATCGGCCACCCGTCCCAACAACAATGGGCACGAACCAGTCTGGCGGAAACACTAAGGGGGTAAAACGCGGGGGGAGAATCCGAACGCGACGCGCGGCTGTTTGACTGATTGGATCGCCGCTGCGGGTCACAGTGTACCAACTAATCGGTGATTACACTTTCCGACTTGCCTCAGACTTCGAATCTCATCTTCCGGATCTCCTGCAACACTGCCGTCCGTCTCATCTCGTATAGCCTGACGCGGATGGCGACGATCTTTGGTTGGCGATTGAATAGCGCATAGGGCGAAATCCGCCCGGAGGTCACTGAAAGGCGACCCGAACCCCACAACGGGGCCTGAGAACCGGCTGAAATAGGGTTCCCAGGTGCTGCAAGGGCTTCAAAGGTTAATAGCCGAAGGCGGAGGGGTAAATTTCAACGGCCTGCTAAAAACCCGCGACACATATTTCTTGCATCAAAGTGGATGGCTATGGCAAAATGCGCGCCGCAGTGGAGTAGCACTCTTAGCAGAGTTAGCAGAATTGTGATTTGTCGGTATTTTGACCGTATTCTCGGAAGAATAATCGACGATCTAATGAACTGGCAATGATTCTGGTGTTGTATTGATAGTGCATACCCCACCAAGGACGAAGACCCTATCGTCTAGAGGCCTAGGACAACACCCTTTCACGGTGTGAACCGGGGTTCGAATCCCCGTGGGGTCGCCAGCATAACCCCACTCCCTGGGGAGATCCGGTAACGGATCTCCCCAGACCGAGTGGCTGGATCGAGACACACAGTCTCGACAAGGGTTGCGAGGAAGTCTTTCAAATGGTCGCGCGAAAGCGCGGCCATGTCCTCTGCTAGTGCGTTTAGCATCTTTCGAACGTCACTTTCCTGGATAGCTGCCAGAGCCTTGGCACGACCTGCTTCTTCAATCAGCTGGGCCAAGCGCTGCTGGATATCAGCACGAACCACCTCCAGTTCTTCGAGTCGCCGCAGTAACGGGCCAGGAGCACTGGTCTCTTCTACCAGGTTCGTCAGCTTCTTCATACGGATGTCGGTATCGCGCAGCTCATTCTGAAGGCCGCGAATTTCCTGACCGTCGCCTGGTTGCTGAGCTGCCCGTGCCTTTTCGATCATGGCCGTTACCATCAGGTCGCTGCGGATATCGATGGCAACCTGCTGCAATACCGCTTCCTCAAGAATGGATGATCGGATGTTGGCTTTACCGATTCGATAGTTCCCTGAATTGCCGTGCCATGGTTGCCCATCTGGCGTGTGTACCTTGCCGGCCAGCAGATAATCCGAGATACGGGCACGAGGAGCGCGTGATTCTCGTGCCGATTCCAGCCGGGCCAGAATGGCCTGGGCCGTGCCCTCGGTGATCAGCGCGGGATGCGTATCGCGTTGGATGATCCACTCGGATCGAGGGCGCCTGCGGCCGGCGCCAACGTCTTCCTTGCCTCTGTGCATGTTCCACACCGTGTGGCCGGCATAGGTCAGCGCCGACCACTCGAGATGAGACAAGGTGCTCTTGGCCAGATCGATCCCGAGTTCATCGGCCAGCCGGCTGCCATTCTTGTTCAGCGCACGACCTTGCAGCCATTTGGCAATCTTTGGGCCAGCAATAGGGTTCAGATCAAGACGGCTCTTGGTCACTGCCTGTCCGTCACGAACCTGCCCCGTGTCGATCGAAATCAAGCGATAACCATAGGGCGCACGCCCGCCGGCGCGAAACCCCTGACGAACGTTCTCAGCCATGCCGCGAGCCCCTTCTCCCGGCTCATCAGACTGTGAACCTCATCCATCGCCTGTAGCACGCTATCCAGAATCACCTGCGAGATCGGATCAACTTCAGGAACTTTGGCGAATACGATCTCAACGCCGAGTTTCTTGCATTCGTGACGGAATGCCTCTGCAATGTAACGGCGCCGGCCAATGCGGCTGGTGTCGTAGATCAGTATCGCTGACCAGGCCCGCTCCCGTGCCTTGAGTTCACGCAGCATCTGCTGAAATCCGGGACGGTCGGTGTCCTTGCCGGATTCGACGGCATCGTTGAATTCAGCTGTGACAATGAGATTCCGGCTTTTCGCGAGATCCAAGAGATCGTGACGCTGTGCCTGGATTGAGATCGCGCTGCGGTCCTTCGATGATCGGCAATAGAGGGCTGCTTGTCTTGGCATGGTAGTCGAGAATCAGTGCAACGGCCGCTTCGGCGACAACGGCCGGATCTGGTGAATTGATACTGCGAATCTTCAGTGGCAAGCGTGCCATCTGTCAGAAACCAGCATAACGCAGAGCGCCGAAACTGCAACCGAGTCCCCATGCACTGATGGCAAAGCTAGGACATTCATAGCCTGAAATTTCGCTGATCTGTTTCGTCCGTTGCATGGACGGCATTGAACGCGATGCCAATGCGTTTGAAATTTTGAAATGCGCCCTCCACGGTCACATTTCGAGCGTCCACTGGATGCAGGCTGCGGTTAGCGTCTAGGGCTAGCCATGGCAAAACAAATCGGAAAATTTCTCGCGGCGCACGAACGCTTCAAGAATGTCTACCGCGGGGAGCAGCTGCCCTTCTGGCCCAGCGAGGCACGTTGCGCACCGAATGAATTTCTCCGCAGCGCCCTGTTCAACGCGCGCAATCGCAATCAGCCACGCCGGCACATGAACGATGTCGTGCTGGCCATGCTCGGCAAGGGCCGAATCTCCTATCGCGGAGAGGAACTCCGCCAAGACGATGCCACGGTCTGGCTACAGCTAGTGCAGTTCGCCGCCGAAAAACCCTTGGGGGAGTATGTCGAATTAACGCCCAATGCCTTCTGCAAGGCGGTAGGCTGGACGCCGACAGGAGATGCCTACGCCCATCTGCGTAAATGCCTGAGTCGGCTGCAGGCCACCTCGCTGGCCTTCTATGCAGAGCGCACCCAGATCACCATCTCGTTGAGCATGATCCCGGAATTCTGCTGGCAAGATCTTGGCACCGGTAAGCCGCTCCGACGCTACAAGGTCAAACTTGCTAAGCAGTTGGCCGAACTCTTCAAGGGACACCATTACACCTACGTGACCTGGGCGCAGCGCAACCGGCTGCCAGAAGGCCTGGCCACCTGGCTGCACGGCTATTTCTCCAGTCACCGCGAACCCTTCCCGCTCAAAATCGCCGACATCCACCGGGTCGCCGACCTGACCATTCAACGCCCCGACAATCTGCGTACCGCCATCGTGCGCGCGCTCACCGCCCTGGTCGAGGTCGGCCTTCTCGAATCATGAAAGATCGCCAATGATCGTGT
>CAIYZZ010000225.1 GCA_903930805.1 uncultured Rhodocyclaceae bacterium
GATCGAGACGAAGCCCGGCTTCTTCAGCTATCGCGCGCAGGTCGGTGGCGGCAATTCCGCCTACGGCCCACCCTCCTCGCGGGACCTCGGCATACCGAAGGCCGAAGCCGGCGCCGTAGGTGAAATCGCAAGTCAGCTCGGACTCAGCGCACTTGCGCCCACGCAGGCGCTGTCGGCAGTAGAGCAGTTCTTCGCCGATCGCTTCGAATATTCGACCTGGCAGGGCACACCCGCGCGCGGGCGCACGCCGCTCGCGGAGTTTCTTCTCGCCACGCATGCGGGGCATTGCGAATACTTCGCCAGCGCCACGGTCCTGCTATTGCGCGCGGCGGGCATACCCGCGCGCTATGCCACCGGCTTCTCGGTGCAGGAGAGGAGCAGACTCGACACTACCTACGTGGTGCGCCAAGCGCATGCCCATGCCTGGGTGCGCGCATGGATAGACGACGAGTGGCGCGATATCGATACCACTCCGCCCACCTGGTCCCTTGCCGATGCCGTGGATGCACCCCTGTGGTCACCGCTGGCGGACCTGTGGTCGTGGCTGCGCTTCCGGCTGGCCACATGGTCCGAGCGCGCCGGTGAACGCGCCTGGTCCGATGCGCTTGTCTGGTTCGCCCTGCCGTTAATCGCATGGCTGACCTGGCGCACGCTGCGCGGCCGGCGCGCCACGACTGGCGCGAGCGCCGGCATGGCGGACTCGGGCAGACCGTGGCCGGGACGGGATTCAGAGTTTTATCTGGTGGAGCGCCGCATGGCACAACTCGGTCATGCACGCGCGCAGACGGAATCGCTGAATGAATGGCTGGAGCGGACGACAAGACAAACCGGTACGGGCGATGAGACCCTGCAGCGCCTCGCGCGCCTGCATTATCGTCTGCGCTTCGACCCCGCTGGACTGGTCGCCGCCGAGCGCGAAACCTTGCGCGTGCAGACGCTAGCCTGGCTCGCGCAACACCCGCAAGGATGATGCGCATGCAACAGCAATTTATGCCGACGCAGGGCCGAACACGGGCAGGTTGTAGGCGCCGAACTTGTCCTCGCCGTCCGTCCAACGCAGCGACAGGACCATGCCCTCGCGCAGGTCCGCCACCTCCATGTCCACCGGATAGGAAACGAAGAGCGGCCCCTCGTCCAGTTCGAGCACGATGATGGTGTGCGGTACCGGGTATTCCTGGAAGTAGCTGCGGCGGAAGGTCGTCCATGAGAGCACCTTTCCCCGGCCGGCTATGGATACCCATTCGTATGCGTCGGAGAGACACTTGTCGCAGGTGGGTCCGGGCGGCCAGCGAAACTTGCCGCAATCCGAACATTGCTGTAGGCGTAACTCCTTTTCTTGCGTGTATGCCCAGAACTGCTCGGCATACGGATCCATCGAGCGGATCGGACGCACCGTGGCCATCGCTCAGCCCCCCTTCGTGTAAATGATGCTCTTGCACTTGCCCGCGACGTCGTGCACGTACTGCGCGACCTCCGCGCCCTGTACCTGCCGCGGCCCCAGGCCGCCCCGCAGTTGGCGCACGAGTTCGGGTTGGTGATTCCAACTCTGCATATAGCTCTCGGACAGCATGCCGCCGCTGGTGTTGCACGGAAGCTCCCCGCCGATCTCTATGCGTCCGTTCTGAACGAAGGGACCGCCTTCGCCCTCCTTGCAGAAGCCGAAGCCCTCGAGCGAGGCGAGCAGATGCACGCTGAAGCTGTCGTAGGTGGCAAACACGTCGACATCCTTGGGCGTGACACCGGCCATGGGATAGACCTGCGCCGCCACGTCGTGGTGCCCGGTGTGATAGAAGTTCTTGAGCCGCGGCCGCAACTGCGTCGCGTCGACGTTCTCCTCGGACCAGCCGAAGCCGCTCACCATCACGGGCGTCTGCTTCAAGTCCTTGGCCATGTCGGCGCGGCGCACGATGATGGCCACCCCGCCGTCGTTGATGAGACAGTAGTCGAACAGGCGCAGGGGCTCGGCCACATAAGACGCCTTCATGTAGTCTTCGATGGTCAGAGGCTTTTGCATCACGGCATTGGGATTCAGACAGGCGTGCTTGCGGAAGGCCACGGCAATGGCGCCCAGCTGCTCGTCGGTGGTGCCGTAGAGGAGCTTGTGGCGCTGAAAGAGAAGCGCGTACAGCGCGCCCTGCGAGGTCATGCCCCAGGGCGCGTAGTAGAAATAGGAAGTGATGCC
>CAIYZZ010000226.1 GCA_903930805.1 uncultured Rhodocyclaceae bacterium
AACATCATTTCTTCTTGCGTACAATTTGGCATCGGCGGAACACTCCGTTAAAACTGTCTAGACACCAGTATTAACGCGTCTTCCGGCGGTTCCGCCGACCTACTTTCGTGAAATATCCGGGCTAGTTCAGATAATCGAGCGCTGGGTTGCCGCCAGAACACCATGGCAGGCTGCCGTCTTGATGCTGACACCGGCAGCCGTGTTGCTCCCAGCCAAGATCGTGGGTCTTTGGCTGCTGACCAGCGGACACGCCATGAGTGGTATCGGGGTCATCCTTGCCGCCAAGGTGATCGGAACGGCGATCGTGGCCAGGATGTTTCGCTTATGCAAAGAGGCCCTTCTAACCTTGGCCTGGTTTTCATGGGGTTATCGCTTAGTCGTCAGGATCAGCACTTGGGTCCGTACTACCGATGCCTGGCAGACGGCGATGGGCTGGAAGAATGCGATTCGCGCCAATGCGCGAGAACTCATGAGGCTTCTGCCATGGCACAATCACTAACCATCAAAACGACAGAGAGATCAATATGGCCCGCCTGAAAGCATTCAACCCCGACAAGATCCAAGAAATCCGCAAGACTTCCGGCATGAACCAGCAAGCCTTCTGGACACGTTTTGGCATCACCCAAAGCGGCGGTTCACGCTATGAGTCCGGCAGGAACATCCCAATGCCGACCGCCATGCTAGTGTGGCTGCTCGAAGCCGGCAGGGTCACTGAACAGGATATGGCAGATGCCATGAAAGCCGTCAAGGCTGCGAAATAACCCTTCAACCGGGAACACTCCCTCTACCACGGACACCTGCTACGCCAAGCATTCGGATGTGTTGAATGGCAACAAGAACCGCATTCTGTCCACCGTGTATTACCTGAATGAAGACTGGCGGGCCGGCGATCGGGGCCAACTGGTGTTCTTTGCGCCAACCGGTAATACGGTGATCACGACGGTAAATCCGACCTTCGGCTCGATGATCATTTTCTTGAGCGAATCATTTCCGCACGAAGTCCTCATAGCGCACGCCAAGAGACGAAGTATCGCCGGATGGTTTCGTGGACGTGACTTTTCGACCCACTGAACACTACCCCGACTAAATCACGATGGACACACGAATCTTACTTACCATGGCGATCCCCGCTCTGGTCGCTCTGGGTGGTGGAATACTCGCCTCAGCCTGGAAACCCAGCCATCAAACACGTAGCTTGATCCAGCACTTTGCTGCGGGTGTGGTGTTGGCTGCGCTGGCTGTCGAGTTGCTGCCGGAAATCGAACGCGAACACGCCCCCGGTCTCGTATTGGCCGGCTCATTTGCCCTTGGCAGCCTGTTCATGTTCGGCTTGAAGCTATGGACTCTGCGGCTCGAGCATCAGACTGAGCAATCAGGCACAACTAGCGGGCTTGGCATGGGTTTGCTGTTGGCAACCTTTATCGATGTTGCCGTTGATGGATTCATTATCGGTGCGGGATTTGCCGCAGGCGGTGAGACTGGCACTATCTTGGCGCTCGGCTTGTCAGTGGAGCTGCTTTTCCTTGGTCTGGCGCTCACGTCCGAGGCAACCGCCGGTTGGCGCATCGTCGCCATATCCGGCGCATTGGGCGCTACCGTGCTGGGCTTCGCGCTGATCGGCAATCTGCTGCTGGCTGAGGCCTCCCATGCGGTGATCGGCGGGGCGCTGGCGTTCAGTGCAGCAGCCCTGCTTTATCTGGTCACGGAAGAACTGCTTATGGAAGCGCATACCGTCAAGGAGAAACCGGTCTCCACCTTGATCCTGTTCGGTGGCTTTCTGGCATTCTGGAGCATTCAGCTGATGGGGAAATACTGATTTTGGTGACCCATCGCTAGCGCCTGAAACCTCAGGGCGGGCAACTGCTTGTGCAGCGTTCAAGTGGGGCAACGAATTTCGGCGCCTTGGGTCAATTGGGCGTAGCGCCAACAATCGAACCGCAGGCCCGATATACTCGCTCCGTTGTTGGGTGGCGCCATCAGTTGGGTCACAGACTTTCGTCCAGTTGCTGGATCAGTGCGGCGAGCTTCTTGTCGACGGTCAGTACCGTACAACTGTGTCGGCGGGCCAGGATCACATAGAGCATGTCGTAAACAGAGTGGTTGTGCCGAATGGCGGTGGACAAGGCTTCCGCAGCAAGCTGCTCGTCGGCTTCAAAAATGTCAATCAGGCCGATAGCTTCGGTATAGCGAGTCAGTGCCGTTTCTTTGTCCAGGTCGCCGAAGCGAACATATTTCCAGAGGGTGTTGGCGATTTCGCTGTGAAACAGGGTGGGGGCGATGACCAGGGGGCTTTGCTTTAACTTTTCGATGAGGGTAGGTGCAAGATCCGTGCGCAGGATAATGTTGGCAGCTGCCGAGGCGTCGAGGACGATGCGCATGGGCTTAACGCTCCCGGTCTTCGCGAATCAGCTTTTCTGGGGGGACAGAAGGGGTTCGCGTACCAAGGCCAGCGACATCTTGGCTGATTGTTTCAAGAATCCGCGCTCGCTGCCTGATCATTACGCTTCCGGTCGCATTGCGTAGCTCAATAAGCGCCTGTTGCGCCAAGCTCCGATGCGCCTGCTCAGCGCGAAAGGACAGGGTTTGATAAAGGTCGTCAGGAAGGTTGCGAATTTGTAGGGATGGCATGACATAACTCCTGCAACTGTGGTAGCTCATTATAGTGCATGCACTTTGGTGAAACCACTGAATCTCGCATGACCTCTCCGATCGTCAGCGTATTGACGTCGATTCCAATCTATAGAACCCCGACTCTGGGTGACTTTGTTGGCCAATTCACATCGCTTCCAGTTCCAGCACCGCCACGCTGATGTGGCGGCCGAAGTGGAGGTCGAAGCCTTCCCAGCCGGTATAGGCGGCGAGGCGGGCCTTGACGGTGTCTTTCATTTCGTAGTCCTGTTTTCCGGCGTCGAGCTCGCGCTTGACGGTTTCGAGTAGCGTAGCGAGGTAGGCGAGGTAGGCGGCGGCGATCTGGCTGCCACCCGTTTTGCCATGGCCGGGGACGAAAACTTTGGCAGCGCTGGTCAGCGCGCGGTCGCAGGCGGCGATGTTGCCGCGGAAGGTGCCGTCGTTCATCTGGCCGAAGCGGCCGTTCATGACGTTATCGCCGAGGAAGAGCACGCCTTCGCTGACGATCTCGATCATGATGTCGGTGCCGGAATGGGCCTTCTCGGGTGCGTGGATGCGGAATTCGATGCCGCCGGCCGTGAATTTCTGGCTCTCGCTAATGGGGACAGTCGGAATGACAGCGCGGGTCTCGCGGGTGAAGCCCTCGGTCAGGCGATCCATGATGTCCAGCCAGCGCGCGGCGGCGCCATCGTGGGCGGCGCGGATCATCTCCGGATGCGCCATGATCTTAGCTTGCGGGAAGACGGCGTGAATGGCCTCATTGCCGAACCAGTGGTCGCCATGCACATGGGTGTTCAGCACATGGGTGACGGGCTTGCCGGTCAGCTGGCGGATCTGGCGCAGCACCATGCGGCCGGCCTGAACGCTGGAGCCCGGATCGACGACGACGACGCCGTCGCGGGTCACGATGAAGGCGGGGTTGTTCATGAAACCCTGATTGGCGACCGAGGGGTCGCCGAGCGGGCCGTGGATTACCCAGGTATGCGGCGCGACTTTGGTCGGTGCGTAGTCCCGCAACTCGCCGGCGAAAGCGGTGGAAACCAGCAGCAGGATAGATGCGGCAAGGGCGGCAATGCGCGGGAGCGCGGTCATGGTCGAAGGATAGAAAATTCTACGAGACATGCGCAAGTGTCACCGACACCATCCATCGCAGTCAATCGACTTGTTGTCTCCAGGTTCAATACGCCGGCATGAGAAATGAACTTGGCTGAGTACCGAACATGAAATAGATCAAGTGTTTTCCAACAAGAATCCCCCTCATCGGAATTTATTTACTAGCCTCGCGCGACTGAATTTGGTGTAAATGAGCTCTTTATTGGGTGAATCAGACCTGTCGGGCTATGACCTGTCGGGCTATTGCAATCGCTGCAGTTAACCCTTAGTATTACTTCACGCTACTGAGGACTACTGCTATGGAAACCACGCTTCTGCGCCAAGTCTCAATTAAGCTTGAATCAGGCGAGCATGACCGGCTCAAGTCGTTGGCTGATGCCCGCCATCGCAAACCGCACTTCTTGATGAAGGAAGCGATCAAGCAGTATCTGGATCGGGAAGAAGCGCGCGAGTCGTTCAAGCAAGAAGCTCTTGCTTCATGGCAGGAGTATCAAGAGACCGGCAAGCATCTGACGGGGCAGGACGTGACTCAGTGGCTTGAGACCTGGGGAACCGATCAAGAGAAGGCGGTACCGGCTTGTCACGATTGATCGTCACGTCGGGAGCAGCGCGTGGGTTGGAGCGTTGCCGCCAGTTCCTTGCGCTAAAAAATCCTGCCGCTAGTCACCGCGCCGCGCAGGCAATCATTCGACAGTTTGAAGTGCTGACGACCCAGCCTGGGATCGGGCGACCGCTTGAGGATGAGCCCGGACTGCGAGAATTGATTGTCTCGTTTGGTGATTCAGGCTATGTCGCGCTATACCGGTACGATCAGCAATCAGATACCGTGCTGATCCTGACGTTCAGGCATCAGAAAGAGGCTGGGTACTAGCCGTTACAGAAGTCCCAGCGTCGAACACAGCGTTCGCTTTTCAGCAAACATCTGCGCTTAGAGCAACAGTGCATTGATTGGATTTTCTTACACAGCTCTTACACGCCAATGAAAATGAAAAGGGGTTAGCGACTTAAAACTCGCTAACCCCTTGCTTTTACTGGTGCTGCTGACCGGAATCGAACTGGTGACCTACTGATTACGAATCAGTTGCTCTACCATCTGAGCTACAGCAGCATTAATGGCGCACGATTATAGCCAAAATCGTAATGTCTCCTTATTATTCACCTGTCAGCCGCTCATCCCCCGAATCTCACCCTTCGTCGGAACCAGGTTGATCGTCCCAGCAGTGCGAATTAAGCTACAACAACCAGATTGGAGAATAGATCGTGACACGCGCCAACCAAGGATTCACCCTGATCGAACTGATGATTGTCGTTGCAATCATCGGCCTGTTGTCCGCAATCGCACTTCCTGCTTACTCCGACTACATCACACGCGGCAAGCTGGCCGAGGCGACATCCACCCTGCCCGATGGTCGCGTCAAGATGGAGCAGTTTTTCCAGGACAACCGTACCTACGCAGGCGGGCCGTGTCCGGCTGCGACGACATCGTTCACCTATGCCTGCTCGGGTCTTGGCACATTAACTTATACGATAACCGCAACCGGCACGGGCAGTCTGGCTGCTTACAGCTACACCATCAATGAGACCAACACAAGAACTTCGGCCACGCCGTGGGGCGATAGCACCTCGTGCTGGGTTGTGAAAAAAGGAGGGGCGTGTTGAACGCATTGGCCGTGCGCAAATCTGCCGGTTTTTCCATGGTAGAACTAATGATCGGCATTACGATCATGGCAGTCTTGATGGCGATTGCCCTGCCCAGTTTCCGGTCCTGGATGCAGAACATTCAGATTCGCAACGCGGGCGGTTCAATCGCGAATGGCTTGCAACGGGCACGGGGAGAGGCTGTGGCGCGTAATACCAATGTTGCTTTTGTGCTGGCGGCCGGCTCCTCCTGGACGGTCAATGTAGTGACCCCCGCTACGCTCATCGAGTCAAGAGTCAGCGCAGAAAGCTCGCAAAATGTGACCGTCTCGGTTTTGCCAGCAGGGGCTACCACCGTCACTTTCAATAATTTCGGGGTGCTAACAGCCAACGGTGATGGTTCGGCTGCCATCACGCGGGTCGACCTGAGTGCCGCCGGCGGAACCCGAAACATGAGTGTCACGCTTGGCCCGGGCGGCAATGCCAAGATGTGCGACCCCAGTCTGTCGACCGGTTCCAGTCCGAGCGCATGCCCCTACTAATCGGAGAGATCATGCGCAAAGCCTCCTCCCTTAAATCAGCACAACAAGGTGTAGTGTTGCTGGAGACACTGATTGCCATCCTGATTTTTTCCATGGCAGTGATCGCCATCCTCGGTGTCGAAGCCATCATGATCAAAAACACTTCCGACGCAAAATATCGTGCCGACGCCAGCTATATGGCCCAGCAAAGGATAGGATTGATGTGGGCCGACCCCGACAATCTGGCCGCTCACCTCGAAGCGAATACCGACATCTCCGCCTTGTTGCCCAGCGGTACGCGCACCGTTACCGAGCCGGTCCCCGGCCAGTTTACGGTGACAATTACCTGGCAGCTACCGGGGGAAGTGCGGCATACTTTCACCACCACCGCCAGCATTGCCGGGGGCTAACATCATGGCATCGAATGGCAGCCGCCCATCGTCCCGTCAAGCAGGTTTCACCATGGTGGAGCTTCTGGTCGGGTTGGCCATCGGGCTGCTCCTGACCGGGGTCATCCTGCAGGTCATGTCCGTCTTCGAAGTGAAAACACGCACGACAACGGGTGCCGCCGATGCGCAGACTAATGGCGGCATTGCGCTCTTTACCATCGGGCGCGAGCTACAGATGGCAGGTTATCCCCTGCTGCCGGTGACCAACTCACCGCTCGAATGCACCACAGTCACTTACGGTAGCACGGGCATAACGAGCATTACACCAGTCAGCATCACCAATGGTGTGGCAGCTACCGGTGTCAGCGCCAGTGACGCGATTGTCATACGCTACGGCAGTTCGCTGATGGGGGGTGTTCCCACCCAGATTACCACCGTGGGACCCCCAACGTCCGTTAGCTCCAATTTTGGTTGCCAGACCGGGGACATTACCCTGATCACCAATGGCACCACCTGCGCCTTGTCGAGCGTAACCGCCATAGCGGGCACCACGACAGTCACCTTGGCGAATACCGCCTCAGCGCTTGTCGGTGCCAACCTTGCCTGCCTGGGAGCCACCTGGAATCAGATTACCTACGCCGTGAATAACAGCAACCTGGAACGCAACGGGGTGCCTACGCTGACCGGCGTCGTCAACCTCCAGGCGCAATATGGAATTTCCGCCGCAGCCAACTCCAACCAGATCACCCAATGGGTGGATGCAAGCGGCGGCACCTGGGCCGCACCCTCGGTCGCCAACCGCAACCGCATCAAGGCAATCCGCCTCGCCGTCGTTGCACGCAACGAAAAGAAGGAGACAACTGCAGTAACCGCCGCGTGCAGCTCCACCACCGCAGCAGCTCCTACCGGGCTGTGCGCATGGGAGGGCAGTGCCGCATCACCGGCGCCCACGATCGACCTGAGCGCCAACGATCCCGACTGGCTGCGTTACCGCTACAAGGTGTTTGAAACCATCATTCCCCTGCGCAATGTGATTTGGTCAAAGAGTACGTTATGAGATCATCACTCCATCGTTTGAAGCAGCGTGGCCTGGTGCTGTTTTTCGCCCTGATCGCCCTGCTCGTCCTGTCGCTCGCAGCCGCAGCACTGGTGCGCTCGGTGGATACCGCCACCCTCATCGCCGGCAATCTGGCCTTCAGACAGGCGGCGACCACATCTGCGGATGCCGGGGTTGAAGCGGCGATCACCTGGCTGGCAGCAACTGAGGCGGCGAACACCAGTTTGAATGTCCTGAACAACTCCGCCCACCCATTCAATACAAGCCCTGCGGCAAGCGGCTACTATTCCTACGCCGACCCTAATTTAAATCTTTTTGCCGACTCTACATGGGTCGACGCCAGCAGCGTTCTGGTGGGCACCGACAACAGTGGCAATACCATCCGCTACATCATCCAGCGCATGTGCCGCAACGCCAATCAGGCCATTCAAACTGCGGACTGCCTGTTCAGCGGCGCGATAGAAGACAAGAATGGGCAGGGCATTCCACTGCCCCAGGAAATCTGCAAGGGGGTTGGCTGCCCGGTAGCCGGCCAAACGCCCCAGCTCCGCGTCACTGCCCGGGCCACGGGGCCGAAGAATACCGTCAGCTATGTGCAAGTATTTGTCTATTAGGAGGCAAGCATGAAACGCAATCCTCAGCATCACTCAATATTCGGTAGCAGCTTGCTTTCTCTGGTACTGGTCGCCGGCTTGCTCTCGCCCCTGCCCGCGCTGGCAGCGTCGGTCGCCCTGGCGACGTCGCCTCTGGCGACCTCCACCACCACCATCGTCAAACCGAACCTGCTGTTCGTGCTCGACAACTCGGGCAGTATGGATTGGGATCACATGCCGGACGATTCAAGCGACGCGGGCAGTGCCGTGACATTCAATTTCGGCTACTACGGCCTGCGCAGCAGCCAGTGCAACCAAGTCTATTACGACCCCAGCAATACCTACCTGCCACCGGTCTATGCGGATGGCACGAACTACCCCAATGCCAGCTTTACCGCCGCGTGGGATGACGGATTCAACACCGGCGCGGGCACTACCGACTTGCGGACCGGATTCAAGGCATCCCAGTCGCTGTCGGCCGACTCCACCGGGCAGGCAGCGTATTACTACAGCTATTCCGGTGCCCAGACTACCCAGCTGCTGAAGAACTACCACAGCACCACCAACACCTTCTACAACGAGTGCGGCAGCGCCCAGAATGCCTCCCCCGGCAATGCCGTGTTCAGCAAGCGCCGGCTGAACACCACCGAAACCACTACCATCACGGTCAGCGGCAGCACCGCTACCCTGGTCAGCAGCATCAAGGTGAACAACGTCGAACTCATGGGTGCGACATCGACCACTGGCAACACAAGTTCCAGCACCACGGCTGGCAATATCGCCGCCAAGATCTATATGAACGGCTTCAGTGCCACCGCATCGGGCAGCGTCATCACGATCACTGGCCCGACGTCGGCCGCCAACTACACACCGGTCATCACCTGCACCGTCACCCCCTGCCCGATGACGCTCACCCCCGATGTCTTCCCGGACACCACTGCGGCCAATCTGACCAATTTCGCCAACTGGTACAGCTATTACCGCACCCGCATGATGATGATGAAAACTGCGGCTGGACGCGCTTTCAGCAGCCTCAACAGCACCTACCGCGTCGGCCTGATGAAAATCAGTTCCTCCAGCGCGCCGGTCGTGGCGATGGGGACCTTCGAAGGCACAGCCTCGACCGAACAGCGCGGCAAGTGGTACAGCACGCTCTACACCATGACGCCGAGCGGCAGCACGCCGCTGCGCACGGCCCTGTCGGATGCGGGCCTCTACTACGCGGGGAAACTGTCGGGCTACCTGGCGGGAACCGCCACCGACCCGCTGCAGTATTCCTGCCAGCAGAACTTCACCATTCTCTCCACCGACGGTTTCTGGAACACCGGCAATGGCTACAAGGTCGATGGCAGTACCGCCGTCGGCAATCAGGATGGTACGGCGGCGCCACCGATGAATGACGGCGCCGTTACGACTTTAACGCAGACTTCGACGTGGAATTCGGCGAGCACCACCGTGAGACGCGTCACGAGGCCCAGCGTCGACACCTACAAGACATCGGTCACCACCACCACCCGCCACAAGGCTACGGTCAAGAGCCAGAACCTCTACAGCGGTTTTGTGGCGAATACAGCAACTGCAGGTCAGACTAATACGGCTGTTAGCCGACCAGCATCTGGTTGCTCTACTTGTACGGTAACCGTGACGACATCCGGTAACCATGGGCTTGTTACCGGCAATTCTGTGCAAATCGCCGGTGTAACTGTTTCCTCTGGGACAAATAATTACAACGGTACATTCACCATCACCAGAATTAACAACACGCAGTTCTCCTACGTTTCACCCAGCCCAAGATCTGCGACTGCAACAGCGTTTGGCACCTCGACAATAGCTGGTGCTTTTGCAAATGGATGTCCCGCTGGCCAAGGTAAATACACTATTCAGGAACAGCGTTGGGATAACTACACGAACACGTCCAGCAAGGTCATCACGACCACAGCAACGACCAATACGCAGCAGACCGATACCACCACCGTGGTCACCACCCCCAAGACGCGGACAGTCGTCACGACGGCTGGGGTTGTTACCTCAGACACAACAGCATCGGGTACTGCAACAACGACGAACACATCGACAGTGACCCTCATTGCCGGCGCACCGTCCACCACGGTGGGTGCGGCAGTGGTCACCAATCTGGCGGATACACCAGATACGCCAAGCAATTTTGGCGCTTCAACAACATCCGCTTGCGTGTCCGCAATGCCAGCCAGTCCATCGGCGGCGACTACTGTTTCAACTTACCCGGCATCACCCGCAGGCGATACGGTGACGAGTGTTGGCGGGGTTACAACGGAGTCTGGGTATCCAACCCTGGCAGTGCTTGGCACAGCCTCGCCGTCATCGACGCTAAGCGGCCCGACAGTGACCACCGGCACGATTACAACCAACCCGGCAGTTGCTAGCCCCACTGGCGGCACCAGCGACAACCTGGCCGATGTCGCCATGTATTACTACCAGACCGACCTGCGTACCGAGGCCCTGAACAATTGCGGCACGGCAGTGGCGCCGGCGACGGTAGGGCCGCTGTGCGAGAACAACGTGTTCATCAGCGGCAACGACAACAACCTCCAGCAGCACATGACCACCTTCACGCTTGGCCTGGGCGCGAGCGGCAAGATGAACTATTCCTCCAGCTACATCAACGACAGTACCGGCGACTATGTGGCCGTCAAGCTGCGCAGCACCGCCGATTCGACCGCGACACCGCCGGTCTGCTCCTGGCAGGCCAACGGCACCAGCTGTACCTGGCCAATTCCGGGCATGGCCAACAGCTCCGACGGCAAAATCGAGAACATCGACGACCTGTGGCATGCGGCCGTCAATGGGCGCGGCCAGTTCTACTCGGCGCGCAACCCGCAGGAACTGGTCGAAGGCCTGATCGACG
>CAIYZZ010000227.1 GCA_903930805.1 uncultured Rhodocyclaceae bacterium
GTGGAGTGCCAGAACCCGGCCGTTGATCGACTGGGTGGGCGCATGGGGAACGTAGCTCAGCACTTCGGGCCGGCTGGCAGATACCAGATAGTCGCCTCGGCCGATTTCCTGCTTGACGCTGGTCACTTCCATCTGCGTCACCTCGCCGGGAGATCCGGCAGGGCGGATATTGCCGAGGAAAATAGCCTCGATGCCCAGAGTCTCGCCGTTATCAGGATCAACCAGTGGCTTGCCGGGACGGTAAGCCTGCCACAGCCTGACCTTTGGATCTACGCCAGCAGCATAGATGGTGTCACCGTTTCCGGTGAACACGCGACCTTCCTGGGTGGCAACAATACGTGGGCTATTGTCGAATTGACCGGGGTCGATCACCAATGGCTGGGCCAAGAAGGGCTCGAGGTCTTGTGCCGGAATCGCGGGTATCTCCTTGGACGGAATCTCGACGCGTACCTGCGGCTCGAGCGTGATTATCTGACCCAGCTTGAGTTGCGGTTCGGTGCCACTCCTGTCGAGAATGACCACTTGGCCAGGATAGATGCGGTGCGGGTTTTTCACCTGCTCCGTGTTCATCTTCCAGAGATCGGGCCAGCGGTAAGGGTCCTTGAGAAATTTTGACGAAATACCCCACAGGGTATCGCCAGGCACCACGACGTGTCGGTCGGGCGCATCAGGTGCTAGTTCGACAGGCTTGGCAGGCGGCGTGCCCTGGGCAAGTGCCGTAGTTGCAGCGGTGATTGAAAAACTTAAAAACAGCGCGAATATAATGCGTCGCATGGGGTGGCCTCCGGCGCTTGTTTGCAGGTACTGCGTAGATTCTGCCCCCAAATCACGCCAGCATCAATCACTTAAAGACGGTTTTCATGGCTCTATTGCCCATATTGCACTTTCCCGATCCCCGCCTGCACACCCGCGCCAAGCCGATAATGGTAGTCGACGCCGGCATCCGCAAGCTAGCCGCCGACATGGCCGAAACCATGTATGCCGCCCCCGGCATCGGGTTGGCGGCCACTCAGGTCGACGTGCATCAGCGCTTGCTGGTGCTCGATATTTCCGAAGATAAATCGCAACTGCAAGTCTTCATCAACCCGGAAATCCTTTCGCGTTCAGGAGAATGTGAGGGCGAGGAAGGTTGCCTGTCGGTGCCTGGTATCTACGAGATGGTGAAACGCAGCGAGCGTGTCCAGGTGCGGGCACTCGATCTGGAGGGCAAACGCTTCGAGGTCGACGCAGAGGGCCTGCTGGCCGTCTGCCTGCAGCACGAAATAGATCACCTTGACGGCAAGGTGTTCGTCGAATATCTCTCGCGCCTCAAGCTGTCACGCCTCAAGGCCAGGCTTGCCAAGCAGGCTCGCATCACTGTATGAGGATAAGCCCACCATCCCCCAGCCCCTTCCTCGCGGAAGGGGAGACTTGCAGTTCGCTGCGCTCGAACCCATGAGAGTCGCCTTCGCCGGCACGCCGGAATTCGCCGCAGTCACCTTGCGGGCGCTGCTCGATGCAGGTTTCGACATTCCGCTCGTACTCACCCAGCCCGACCGACCCGCCGGTCGCGGGCAGAAGCTCATCGCCAGCGCCGTCAAGCAGGTAGCGTTGGCACACGGCATTGCCGTACATCAACCGGAGCGGCTCAAGGACCCTGCCACCCATGCGCCGCTGCTCGAGTGTGCGCCCGACGTGCTGGTGGTAGCGGCTTACGGTCTGATCCTGCCACAGGCGGTACTCGATATCCCCAAACGCGGCTGCCTCAACATCCATGCCTCGCTATTGCCGCGCTGGCGTGGTGCGGCCCCCATCCAGCGCTGCATCGAAGCCGGCGATACTGAAACCGGCGTCACCATCATGCAGATGGAAGCCGGTCTTGACACTGGCCCGATGCTGCTGGCCTACGGACTAAAAGTCGGCGCTGGCGAGACGGCGTCAACGCTGCACGATAAATTGACTCTCTTGGGCGGACGACTGATCGTCGTCGCGCTACAGCAACTAGATGCACTGCAGCCGGTGCCACAACCAGCCGAAGGTGTTACCTACGCCAGCAAGATCGACAAAGCCGATGCTTGCATCGACTGGCGCAAGCCGGCTGCAGAAATCGAACGGCGCATTCGCGCTTTTGACCCCTTTCCCGGCTGCACGGCCCAGCTTGGCGCAGCGACGATCAAAGTTTGGCGCGCACAGCTGGATCAAGGCAAGGGCGCGCCGGGTGAAATTCTCACCGTGAGCCCGGCGGGCATCACCGTGGCCTGCGCTGATACGGCCTTGAATTTGGTCGAGTTGCAAAAACCCGGTGGGCGCCGTCTCGCCAGCGCCGACTTTTTGCATGGCTTCCCGGTTACAGTGGGTCAGCACTTCGCTTGAACTTACCGGTTGTTCAGCGCCAGCCTGATGCCGAACCCGATGAGCGCCACGCCTGCCAGCCGCATGGCCAGCCTGCGCACCGATGGCCATGCGGACAGCCTGCACGCCACGGCATTGCCCATGAGCACGAGACCTACCTGGTACAGGAAGCTGATGAGGGTGACGTGCGCCATCATCGCTACGAGCGTCAGGGACGTTGCATCGACACGCAGGAACAACGGGAAGAAGGTCATGAAGAACAGGATGACCTTTGGATTGGCCAGGCTGACCAGGCAGGCTTGCCAAAAATAGTGCCGGCCATTTCGTTGCGGTTCTGCTGGGCCGTCGGTGGCAACAATGGGTGACCGGAGCAACTGCAGACCCAGCCAGCACAAGTAACCGGCACCGAACCATTGCAGCGCCGCAAATGCCAGGGGATAGGCATGCATCACCGCAACCAGACCGAGCACGGCACCGGTCATGTAGATGAAATCGCCCAGCAAGGTGCCGCCAACCGCAGCGAACCCGCCCCCGACGCCATGACGTGCTGTCGCATTAAGAATGGTCAGCGTGCCCGGCCCGGGAATGAGCTGAAAAACAAGAATCGCCGCGACGAAACTCGCGTAGTTCTGAATGTCGAACATGATTTACTTCCCCTGACGATACGCAAATAGTACGTGGGTAATCGGTAGATCGGTAAACTGGGAGGATGAACGACATCCCCCCTGACTCTCCTCCCACACCTGCCAGGCGGTTGCCCCTGCTCGGCGATTCACTCGGCGCAGCGGCGCACGCGGTTGCTGCTGTCATTGCCGGAAAAACTCCCGGGGCAATCCTTGCTCAAACCACCGCCCGCATACGGCCAGCCGCGTTCGACCTGACCTTCATCACACTGCGCGACTTCGGTCGCGGCGACTTCCTGCTCGGCCGACTGCTGGCCAAACCGCTCAAGGATGTGGAAATCCGCGCCTTGCTGCTCGTGGCGCTGGCACGACTGGAACGGCGGACAGAGGATGCGCACACCATCGTCGATCAGGCCGTCAAGGCAGCCGGCGCGATGGTGGGCGGGCGCTTCAAGGGGCTGGTGAACGCCGTGCTACGCAATTTTTTGCGCCAGCGCGAGGCCTTGCTCGCGGCAGCGGATGCCGATGACGTGGCGCACTGGCGGCATCCGGCGTGGTGGCTGCAGCGTCTGCGGGAAGCTTATCCGACACGCTGGGAACAAATCGCCCATGTTGGCAACACACATCCGCCGATGTGCTTGCGTATCAACAGTCGCCGTGCCGCCAGCGCCGACTTTTCGGCGGAACTGGCAGCGGCCGGTATTGTCGTACGAAAACTGGATGAGCTTGCTCTCCTGCTCGAAAAACCCCTGCCGGTCGAGCGCCTGCCCGGTTTCCGCGCAGGAAAGGTGTCGGTGCAGGATTGGGGCGCGCAGCGCGCTGCAGCCCTGCTGGATGTGCAGGATGGCCAGCGCGTGCTGGATGCCTGTGCCGCGCCTGGCGGCAAGACAGCGCACCTGCTGGAACTCGCCGACCTCGACCTGACGGCGCTGGAACTGGATGCCACCCGCGCCCGTCGCATTACCGAAAATCTCGGCCGACTCGGCCTCGTCGCGACCGTCAAGATAGGGGATGCCGGCCGGCCGACAAATTGGTGGGATGGCCGGCTGTTCGACCGGATTCTTGCCGACGTGCCCTGTTCGGCCTCGGGCGTGGTTCGGCGTCATGCCGACATCAAGTGGTTGCGCCGCCCCACTGATGTGGCGGGATTCGTACGCACCCAGGTGGCAATTCTCGATGCTTTGTGGCCTCTGCTCGCGCTAGGTGGCAAAATGCTCTACTGTACCTGCTCGGTATTTTCCGAAGAAAACGGCGAGCAGCTGCGCGCCTTTGTGGCACGTCATGTCGATGCTCGCCACTTGGCGACGGATAACGCAAACAACGAAGACGAACTGCAACTATTACCTGCGGCCACTCATGACGGTTTTTATTATGCCCTGCTGGAAAAAACGCTTTGAGCGTGCAGCCGTCATTTTCGGCTGCCTGCTGTTTCTAGGTGCGGCCCTTGCCGGCAGTATCGAACCCAACAGCGCCACCTTGGCACCGGATGAGCGTGGCCAGGCGCTGACCGCAGATTTCGTCATTCATCTCGGGCCACGCCTCGAAGAAGCCGTCGGGCGCGGTGTTCCGCTCAACTTTCGCCTCGAGTTCGATCTGACGCGCAAGCGCTTGTATTGGGCCAATGAGCACGTTGCCGGCCATGTGATCAACTATCGCGTGAGCTATCAGGCCCTGACCCGCCAATACCGGCTCACAATGGACAATCTGCATCAGAATTTCGATACGCTCGACGATGCCCTGCGCGCTCTTGGCCATGTCTCCCCCTTGCATGTCATCGACAAAAACGCGCTGATCCCCGGTGAAACCTATACCGCCGCCGTACGCCTGTCACTCGACCACACGCAGCTGCCCAAACCCTTGCAAGTCGATGCGCTGGCCGACCGCGACTGGCGCATCGCGGCGAAGACACTGCGCTGGGATTTTGTGCCTACGATCGAAAAATGACCATCGCGCTCTGGGTTGTTGCCGGGCTCGGCGCCATGCTGGTTTTTCTGCTGGCCTCGGCCAGTGCCGACACCGCACTATTCTCTCGTCATACGCCCCTGCTGATCGGCATGAATGCGCTGGCGGCGCTGATACTTCTCGGTCTGGTAGTCGTGCAGGTGCGCCGGCTGTTCCGTGAATACCGCACCGGCGTGTTCGGCGCACGGCTCAAGTCGCGGCTGTTGTTGATGCTGGCACTAATGGCGGTGGTGCCGGGTGTGCTGGTGTATGCGGTATCGATGCAGTTCGCGGTGAAAAGCATCGACTCCTGGTTCGACGTGCGCGTCGAGGCGGCACTCGAAGGCGGGCTTGACCTCGGTCGCGGCGTGCTCGATGCGATGAAGAACGATTTGCTGACGAAGGGGCGCAGTATGGCCTACGATCTCGCCGACGCGCCGGTAGCCGGGCCGGTACAGCTGAACCGCCTGCGCGAACAAGCTGGCGTACATGCTGCCGCGCTGCTGACGGCCACCGGACAGTTGATCGCCAATAGTAGCGACAACCTGCAAGGTATGTTGCCCGAGTTGCCTGGCGTCACCCAGCTACGCCAGGCACGCCTGGGCACCGGCATTGCCCGCGTGGACGGTGATGCCAGCAGCGGTTACGTGGTACGCGTGCTGATTCCGGTGGGTGGCACGCGTATCGATGGTGGCCTCGGCGCCGAACCGCGCGTACTGCAACTCGAACAACCCGTACCGGCAGCCATCACGCAAAGCGCCAGCGCGGTCGAAGCAGCACACCGCGATTATCAGGAGTTGCAGCTGGGACACGAAGGCCTGAAGCGCCTCTATACCCTGACACTAACCTTCGCTCTATTGCTCGCCTTGTTTGCTGCCGTGGCGCTGGCCTTCTTTCTTGCTGCGCGCCTGGCCAAACCCCTCCTGATGCTGGCTGAGGGCACGCGCGCCGTGGCGGCAGGTGATCTCACCCCGCGCGCGGTGCTGGAGACCGACGACGAACTGGGCGTCTTAACGCGCTCATTCAGCAGCATGACCTTGCAGCTCAACCAGGCCAAGAAAGATAGCGAGGCTGCACAAGCTTCGATTATCGCCGCACAGCGCGCAGCCGCCTGGGGCGAGGTGGCGCGCCGGTTGGCGCACGAAATCAAGAACCCGCTCACCCCCATCCAGCTCTCGGCCGAGCGCCTGCAAATGAAGTTGGCCGGCAAGCTCGACCCTGCCGACGCCGCCATGCTTGAGCGTGCCACGCGCACTATCGTCGACCAGGTGGAGGCGATGAAAAACATGGTCAACGACTTTCGCGATTACGCCCGCCTGCCGCCGGCCATGCTCGCACCGCTCGACCTCAACACGCTGGTAGCTGAGGTGCTCGAAATGTATGCGGATGGCCCGGTGCTGGTGACGGCAACGCTGGATGCTGCACGGCCCAGCGTAATGGCCGATGCCGACCAGATGCGCCAGGTACTGCACAACCTCGTCAAGAATGCCAGCGAGGCGATGGGAGAAAAAGTCGGCGCTGGCGGGACGGCAGAAAGCCGGCGCGCCGACAAGATGGGGACGGCAGCCGTTATGGTGACAACCCAAACTAATCACCACATGGCCAGTTTGACGGTGAGCGACAACGGTTCAGGGTTCCCGGCGCAGATACTCGAACACGCCTTTGAGCCCTATGTCACCACGAAGCCCAAAGGCACCGGGCTGGGGCTCGCTATCGTGCACAAGATTGTCGACGATCATGGCGGCACGATCACCCTGGCCAACCGGCCCGCCGAACAGGGGGGCGGCGCTGAAGTAAGCCTGCAATTACCCTTACATCAAATTTCCCAGCGCCACGCCACAGCGGCATAATCACGCCCATGTCACAGATCCTGGTCATCGACGACGAAGTCGGCATCCGCGAACTCCTCTCGGAAATTCTCATCGACGAGGGGCACGATGTTGCCACGGCAGAGAACGCCACGACCGCACGCGCCTGGCGCGATGCCCGGCGTCCTGATCTCGTGCTGCTTGACATCTGGATGCCCGACACCGACGGCGTGACGCTGCTCAAGGAGTGGGCAGCCAACGGCCAGCTCACCATGCCGGTAGTAATGATGTCCGGCCACGCCACCATCGAAACCGCCGTCGAGGCCACCCGTATCGGTGCCGTCGGTTTTCTCGAAAAGCCGATCGGCATGCAAAAGCTGCTGGCCGCCGTCAAGCACGGGCTTGAGCGCGCCACCAAGGCGGGCAGCGTGCTTTCGCTCGCCGCCTTTCCGCGTTCGCCGGCGCTGAAAGATCTGCGCCGTCGTCTCGAACAAGTGGCGGCGAAGAGCCGCAGCCTGCTGCTGCGCGCACCGGCCAGCTCCATCGTCGAGCTGGCGGCGCACACCCTGCAAACGCCCGGCAAGAACTGGATCGACCTGGGCAATGACTCGACACCGCTCA
>CAIYZZ010000228.1 GCA_903930805.1 uncultured Rhodocyclaceae bacterium
GTTTGCGATGTTGCACTGCAAAAGCAGCGAAGAGGCGACGGAACTCGTGGCAAGAATTGCCAGCCTTCTGGGAACGGCCTGCCGCAGCCACGAAACGCTGTTCAGCAGTCACATCCTCAAAAAGACCGGCCTGCGCATCGCGGGCTGAGTGTGGATGAACCTGCCCCTGGAGGGCGTGATGAGTGAAGACGCTTCTGTTGCGGAGCAGCATGACGGCATCCCCCATGCTCCTGATGCCACCAAGGCTACCTTGGCGGTGGCGGCAATGGGCGTTGTCTACGGCGACATTGGCACAAGCCCGCTCTACACCCTGAAAGAAGTTTTCGGCGGCCATCACCCGGTACCGGTGACACCGGACAATGTACTGGGCATCCTCTCCCTCGTTTTTTGGGCGCTGACTATCACCGTTTCGCTCAAATATGTGATGTTCATCACGCGTGCCGACAACAAGGGTGAGGGCGGCATCATGGCGCTGACCTCGCTAGCCCTGCGCACCCCCGGCCTGGGGCAGGGGCAGTTGTGGTTGCTGTCGGCGCTGGGCATTTTCGGCGCGGCGCTGTTTTATGGCGATGCCGTGATCACGCCGGCGATGTCGGTGCTGTCTGCCGTCGAGGGCCTCGAAGTCGCGACGCCGGCCTTTAAGCCCTACGTCGTGCCGATTTCCATCGGCATCCTGATCGGCCTGTTCGTCGCTCAGCGCCGTGGTACGGCCAGCATCGGTGCCTTGTTTGGGCCGGTGATGCTGTTCTGGTTTGCCACGCTGGGCTTGCTGGGCCTGTGGCATGTGATCGGCAATCCGGATGTGCTGGCCGCTATTAACCCCTGGTATGCCCTGCATTTCTTTGGCATTAGCCCGCTGCTGGCGTTTCTGGCGCTTGGTGCGGTGGTGCTGGCCATTACCGGCGGCGAGGCGCTCTATGCCGACATGGGACATTTTGGTCGTCAGCCGATCAAGCGGGCCTGGCTCTGGTACGTTTTTCCGTTGCTCTACCTTAATTATCTGGGGCAGGGGGCGCTGATTCTGGCCGATGCGGCGGCCGTAAAAAACCCGTTCTTCTTGCTGGTGCCCGAAGTGTTGCTCTATCCGATGGTGGCGCTGGCAACGGTAGCGACCGTTATTGCCTCGCAGGCGGTGATCTCGGGTGCCTTTTCGCTGACCAGCCAGGCGATTCAGCTGGGCTATTGCCCGCGTCTCCAGATCAAGTTTACCTCCGAGCGCGAGAAGGGGCAGATCTACATCGCCAACATCAACTGGCTGCTGCTGATCGCCGTGGTGTTGCTGGTGCTGATGTTCCGCACCTCCTCCAACCTTGCTTCGGCCTACGGCATCGCTGTCACGCTGACGATGATGATCGATACCCTGCTGGCGTTTGTTGTGGTGCGTGCACTGTGGGGTTGGTCCCTGGGTAAGTCGGTGCTATTTTTGGCCTTCTTCGTCGTCGTCGACATCGCCTTCTTCTCCGCCAACGTCATCAAGGTGTTTGATGGCGGCTGGTTTCCCCTGGTGCTGGGCGGCGCTATCTTCACTCTGTTGGCGACCTGGAAGCGTGGTCGCGCGCTACTTTACGAGAAACTCAAGTACGACTCGATGCCGCTCGATGCTTTCATCCAGAGTCTGGCCTACGGCGGTCCGCATCGTGTCGAGGGTATCGGTATTTTCATGACGCCCGACCCTGCTGGCGTACCGCGCGCCATGCTGCACAACCTCCTGCACAACAAAGTGCTGCATGAAACGGTTGTGCTGCTTAACGTGCGCGTCGAGGATGTGCCCTATGTACCGGATGCCGAACGTGTCGCGGTGACAATGCTGCCGGAAGGTTTTTTCCAGGTACTGGTGCGCTATGGTTTCAAAGATGAGCCGAACATTCCAGCTGCTCTCGAAATGTGCGCGCCCTCCGGTTTTAAATACGAGGTAATGGAAACCTCGTTCTTCCTCGGCCGCGAAACCATCGTGCCGCGCGCCCGCGTCGCCCGCATGCCGCGCTGGCGGCAGGTGCTGTTTACCTTCATGTTCCGCAACGCCGAACCTGCGACGGCTTATTTCAAGATTCCCACCAACCGCGTGGTTGAACTCGGGACGCAGGTGGAGTTGTAAAAGTCGGCGCTGGCGGAACGGCGCTCACTGCCTCTGGATCGACGTCAGGTAAGCCAGGATATTTTGTAAATCCTGCTCGCTCAGATCCATCAGCGAACCTTCCTCGGCATCTTGCTCGTCGTGCGGCCAACTCACCCTTGCGGCAGGCCGACAGGGTCAGCAAGCGGCGGGCAGCCGGCTGCGGGTGGCCCTGCACGACCAGGGCCACGGTTTCCCGGCGGACGTCCTGCGTTGCTGTGGTGCCGAGCCGCTGCCGGCACACGCACAGGGCACTGGTATCGGGTTGTGGCTCACGCGCGCCGCAGTTGAACGCTCAGGTGGACGCCTGCATCTTGAAAACCAGCCGACGGGAGGCGCGGCGATACTCGAGCTGCCCATTCCTCCGTTGGCAGTAGCCAATACAATGGAAGGACCATCCCGATGACACTTTCACTCCTGGTGATCGAAGACGATCCCACCTTTAACGCTTTGCTGTCGCGGGCGCTCGGCCGGCGGGGTTACACCGTGAGCAGCGCACAAGATGTCAATAGCGCACTGGCGGCAGCCCAAGCCGCATCACCGGTTGGCATCGTCCTCGATTTGAACCTCGGTGCGACTTCCGGCCTGAACTTGATCCGGCCGCTATTGGATATCGTGCCCGGCTGTCTGATTGTCGTGCTGACCGGCTATGCCAGTATCGCCACGGCAGTGGAGGCAATCAAGCTGGTCGAGGTTGAGGCCATCATCGCTGCTTTTGATGCGACGGTATCCGCCTCGTTTGCCGATGCTGTGCCGCCGACCGGTAATTTCATGGCAAGCCGATGATCGCCACCCAGCTCGAAGCTGCGATTCAGTCTGGAACCCTGGCACTCAACAATTTATCAATAAAAAATTCCGTGGGGGAACCTGTTTCCATCATGAATTAGTCTGCTAGAATCTGCGCCCTCGATATCAGTGAAGTCGATGCGGAGTGGTAGTTCAGTTGGTTAGAATACCGGCCTGTCACGCCGGGGGTCGCGAGTTCGAGTCTCGTCCACTCCGCCAGAATAAAGCTGCAGGGCGCCTGAGCAATCGGGTGCCCTGTTCTATTTGGAGTTCTTGAAGATGCCCGTAATTACCCTGCCCGATGGCGCGCAACGCGATTATCCGCAATCCCTGACAGTGGCAGAGGTTGCCGCTTCGATCGGTGCCGGATTGGCGAAGGCTGCGTTGGCGGGACGTGTCGATGGGCAACTGGTTGATACGTCTCATCGCATCGAGCAGGACTCAAGCCTCGCCATCATTACCGACAAGGATGCCGAGGGTGTCGAACTCATCCGCCATTCGACGGCGCATCTGCTGGCATATGCCTTGAAGGATCTGTTTCCCGAGGCGCAGGTGACTATTGGCCCAGTGATCGACAAGGGCTTCTATTACGACTTTGCCTGCAAGCCACTTACGCCCGAAGATCTGGTCACGCTCGAAAAACGCATGGCCGAGTTGGCGAAAAAGGACTTCCCCGTTACCCGCGAAGTTTGGGTGCGCGACAAGGCAATCGAGTTTTTCCAGTCGATCGGTGAGCACTACAAGGCGGAGTTGATTGCTGCCATTCCCGCTGACCAGGACGTGTCGCTGTATCGTGAGGGTGACTTCGTCGACCTTTGTCGCGGTCCGCATGTGCCTTCAACCGGCAAACTCAAACACTTCAAACTGATGAAGGTGGCAGGTTCTTACTGGCGCGGCGACTCGAAGAATGCGCACCTGCAACGCGTCTATGGCACGGCGTGGGCGAAGAAGGAGGATCTCGATGCCTACCTGCACATGCTTGAGGAGGCGGAGAAGCGCGACCATCGCAAGCTCGGGCGGCAACTGGATCTGTTCCATTTGCAGGATGAGGCACCCGGACTGGTGTTCTGGCATCCGCACGGCTGGACGATTTGGCAGGAAATTGAGCAGTACATGCGCACGGTCTATCGCGACAACGGTTATCAGGAAGTGCGCTGCCCGCAAATTCTCGACCGCAGTTTGTGGGAGAAGTCTGGCCATTGGGAGCACTACAAGGCCAACATGTTCACGACGGAATCGGAAACTCGCGACTATGCGGTGAAACCGATGAACTGTCCGGGTCATGTGCAGATTTTCAATACCGATGTGCGGTCTTACCGGGATCTGCCGCTACGCTATGGTGAGTTCGGTTCCTGCCATCGCAACGAGCCATCGGGCGCGCTACACGGCGTGATGCGCGTGCGCGGTTTTACGCAAGATGACGGCCATATTTTCTGCACTGAAGATCAGATTCAACCCGAGGTTACCGCTTTCAATGATCTGGTGCGCAAGGTGTATGCCGATTTCGGGTTTACAGATGTTGCAGTCAAGTTGGCCCTGCGCCCGGATGGTCGTGTCGGTGAGGATGCGTTGTGGGACAAAGCCGAAAATGCCTTGCGCGCATCACTCTCAGCTAGCGGCCTGACTTGGGATGAGTTGCCCGGCGAAGGGGCTTTCTATGGTCCGAAGATCGAATTTCACATCAAGGATGCTATTGGACGTTCCTGGCAGTGCGGTACGGTACAAGTCGACTTCTCGATGCCTCAACGTCTTGGGGCAGAATATGTGGGTGAGGACAATGCCCGTCATACGCCGGTGATGCTGCATCGGGCCATTCTTGGTTCGCTCGAGCGCTTCATCGGCATCCTCATCGAAAACCATGCTGGCGCATTACCCTTGTGGCTTGCACCGGTGCAGGTGGTTGTGATGAACATCTCAGAAGCCCAGGCCGATTACGCCGAGTCTGTGGCGAAAATGTTGCGTGTGGCAGGTTTGCGCGTCGATAGCGATTTGCGTGGCGAGAAGATTAACTATAA
>CAIYZZ010000229.1 GCA_903930805.1 uncultured Rhodocyclaceae bacterium
ACTTTTTGCACTCGATCTTGGCGTGGCTTCCGGTGAGCGGGAAACGGGATTTATTATGATCGTAAGGAGATCCCGTCCACTTATCTTCCGTATGACAGGTTTCGCACTTCGCGCCTAACTGACCAAGGTGCTTGTCGTCCTTCTTGTGGCAGGCAATGCAGGTTGCATCCAGTTTGGTTTCATAAAGCAACCCCTTTGCTGGCAGATGGCAATCGTCGCAGCGTACTTCACGGTGTTTGCCCTTGAGCAGGTATTTCGTGCCCTTGTCGTGATTGAAGATGCTCGTCTTCCAATCCTTGTCGGCATGGCAAGTTTCGCATTTGTCGCCATAGCGGCCCCTATGCCCTTTCTCCTTCTCCTGATCATCCTTCTTGTGGCAGGCAATGCACTTCATTTCCAACTTCAGCTTGGTGGCATCGGGCCCCGAAACTCCCCCCTTGTGGCAAGCGTCGCACTTCGCCTCCTTATGCTTGTAGCGCAATGGGAACTTGGTATCGTCATGATCGAATTTCGTCTGCTTCCAGTCGCGATCGTTGTGGCAGGTTTCGCATTTCTCTCCCAAGCTTCCCCGATGCCCTTTCTCCTGGTCATCCTTCTTGTGGCAGGCAATGCATTTCGTTTCCAGTTTCAGTTTAGCTCCAGGTCCAGATACGCCGCCTTTGTGGCAACTCTCGCATTTCGCATCTTTGTGCTTGTGGCGCAGCGGGAATTTCGTGTCGTCATGGTCGAAGCTGGACTGTTTCCACCCGCGCTCGTTGTGACAGGTTTCACATTTTTCGCCCAGACCGCCCCGATGCCCCTTCTCCTGGTCATCTTTCTTGTGGCAGGCCACGCACTTGATTGACAGCTTGACTTGATAGATGGGGCCCTTTTCCGGCAAATGGCAGGTATTGCATTTAGCCTGACGGTGCTTGCCCCTCAGTGAATAATGCGTATCGACATCGTGGTCAAAGCTCGACTTTTTCCAGTCCTTGTCGTTATGACATAGCTCACACTTCGTGCCATAGTTGCCCTTGTGTCCCTTCTCCTGGTCGTCCTTCTTGTGACACCCTACACAGGTAGTAGGAGTCTTCTGGAAGGTATTGTCAGCATGGCACTCTTTGCATTTCACCTCAGCATGCTTACCACCGACTAGCGAGAACTTGGTTTTTTCGTGGTCGAACTTGACATCCTTCCACTTGGTGTCGGTGTGGCACGACTCACATTTCGTGCCCAATTTACCCTTGTGCCCCTTCTCCTGGTCATCCTTGCGATGGCACTCGTTGCAGCGGACGGGAGCCTGGCGGAACTTTTTCTGCGGGGGATGGCAACTTTCACACTTGGCGGCAGCCTCCTTGTGTGCGCCGCGCAGATTGAATCCGGTCTTGTCGTGATCAAACAACTTCTTGTCGAGCGGCGCAATCTTGGCAGTCCGACCCTTGTGATCGGTATGGCAATTGCGGCAGGCCTTGTCATCGAGATGGCCATGCAATCCTTGCTTGGCGCTGATGTCGCCGGCAATATCCTTGTGGCAATCCAGGCACAGCTTGGCTTGGGCGGCCTTGTCAAATCTTTGATGGCACTTGGTGCATTCCTGCTCATATTTTTTGTGCCCTTCGATGACCTCGCCGGGCATCAGTGCACGTTCGATCGACTGCGCTAATGCAGGCTGGACAATAAAAAGCAATGCAACAAGAAACAGGCGGATTACGTTCATTTCAATACATATGCACGGCAATGACATGGACGATACCGCTGATCACCAAGAGGTACAAGAATGGGATATGCACCACGTGCCAGAGAGAGAATGCACGTTCCCAGGTCGCCAGTTGCGCCGCCATGAGTACTGCATCGAGGAAAGCATTGATCTGGCCTTTTGCGAGTTTGTATTCGAGAATGATCTGCCGTTTTGTCAGCTTCATGTCGAGTCCCCGACGCACCATGGCGGGCCTTATTTCAGCCCTGATCCTGGCGGAAAGAGCAAAGGCCTTGGAACGCAACGTGACGAAACGCGATGCTCCCTGGAAAAAACCTGAAGAGGGTGCAAGCGCATATTCCTGAAATGCACGCAACTGTGGTTCAACATCCCCCTGAAGGGAAAATACTGAATCCATCCGACCGATGCAGGCCTGAATGTCTTCTCCTGCCGATCTCAAGGTGATTTTTCGGCCATATAGCCCACGATGGACATGGCGGTAAATAAAACGGCCAATGACACCGCTGAGTACAACCATCAGCATTGCTAAAAAAGCAATGGTACCGTTCATCGACTTGAGTTGGAATGTCGAATGGAACAGTACCAACACGGGTCCCGCTATGCCGATGAACATGTGGTAACGGAACCAGGTATTCATGGCCCCGAGGCGTTCCAGCATGCTGAAACGCTTGCGTAGCGGGTAGAGGAGCAGGGACAACATCATGAGCCCGCCAACAAGACCAAGGTTGTAGCCGAAATCCGATCCCGGGGTGTACGGATCAGCCGTGGCAACAAAAATGGCAACACCCAGCGTGAGCAACGCCAGAGTGGCCAGCGCAATACGCCAAGACCAGCGCAAAATCGATTCCCCACGAGAAGCAGCCTCACCCTCCATCGAAATGGATGTCGTTGGATCGTAGGAGGTGGCAGGAGTCATGTGGTCGGCGCTTCCGGAAATCTGCTCAGCCAAACCCCACGGGGGGGCAGGTATGGAGTTACAGGATCTGGATGATTATATATGCCAATAAATGCTAGCATCACGGTGATTTATATCTACACCCTCACACTAGGTCAATAGATGCCCAGCAACCAAAAGCTACGTTGGCGCGCACTTATTCCACTTGCGGTCGGAATCTCGTTGCTCGGCATGGAAGTCTCCCGGGGTCACCTGGTTGAGGCGCAGTGGGCCTATCTAGCCATTGTCGCCATGTGGACGCTAGCCTGCGTGCTTGGATTGCGGAGCAGGAGCGATCCTATTATTTTGGTACTCACGTCGCTGGATATCGGAGTGGGCATCTTGCTGCTGGCTTCCAGCGCATTCATTGCGACAGGGCTTTTCGATGCTGCGGCGGTGCTTCATGGAACCCTCGAAAAAAGTGCGCCGCTACTGATTGCGTGGTGGTCAGTCACCTACTTTGCGCAATTTCATCGGGTAATCATCTACTTCTTACTGCTTTGTGGGGGTTTGCTGTCAGCTTCAGCCGACCTGCATGGCCAGGCAGCAATGGATTTTATAATTCTGGGAATTCTCGAGTTGGCCGCCCTACGCTTTTCCTTGAACTACCTGCAAAACTCGACAGCAGGGAAAACACTCCTTGATCGAGGTACCGAAGAAACGCTTGATCCAGTGACAAGGCTTGCTCTTCCTGCGACATTTGAGGCAGAGCTTGCGCTGGTTGTCGCCTTGTCCGACCGCAAACGTGCTCCGCTAAGCGTGTTGGCCTGCGCAATAGACGGGTATGCTGCCTATGTTGGCCAATTCGGTTATGCATCAGGCAACAAGTTGCTGCGTTCGACAGCATCGGCGATTGGGGATTGTCTCCGCATTTCGGATACGGCCGGCCGTTGGGATGGTGAGGTTATTCTGGTCATGCTGCCCGACACGACTGCCCACGATGCCGAGACTGTCATGGATAAGATACAGCGGCGTGTCTCCTTGATCGAGAGCAAAGACCGGGGGCCGGTTTCCCTGCTTTTTGCCATCGCGGAACATTGCCATGGCGATGACCCTTTGACGGTTGTCGAGCAGATC
>CAIYZZ010000230.1 GCA_903930805.1 uncultured Rhodocyclaceae bacterium
CCGCAGGCTTGGCAGCAGCTTTCTTCGGTGCAGCTTTCTTCACCGCAGGCTTGGCAGCAGCTTTCTTCGGTGCAGCTTTCTTCACCGCCGGTTTCGCAGCAGCTTTCTTCGGTGCAACTTTCTTCACCGCCGGTTTCGCAGCAGCTTTCTTCGGTGCAACTTTCTTCGCCGCCGGCTTGGCAGCAGTGGTTTTCTTCGCAGCCGCCGGCTTCTTGGCTTTCTTCTGTTCAGCCATAGTGAACCTCCATCGCATGTTTGAGGAAAGAACAACAAACAACCCGCCTACAACAATGCGGATTATTCAACAACGCCGGCGGACCGGAATCGATGAATTCAAGCGCTTTCATGGCCCATCCCTAGATTTGCGGGGACACATGAAAACTGAAAGACAAGAGGGATAAGACTGGCAAGGAAAACGGCAGATGCCCTGAGATGGGCAGTAGCAAAGGTGATGCAGACATTGCGGATAGAAAAAACGGCGGCGCAAAATCCTTTGACGGACTCAATCTTGCCGGCGATGATTCGTACCGCGCCTGCCTGCATGCACCCTCCTCAATGGTTGCCTTGCGGCGTTGACCTACTAGATGTAGTAGGTCAACGCACTTTCGACACTAATGGTAGTGGTTCGAATTTTTCAATGCAAGATAAATTGCTTGCGGCATTCCAGCCCTCATGACTGCGTTGTAGTGAAACCACGCACCACGCTCAGTGTGATGACGCTAGGGCTTAACGCGCGACCAATCGAAACGCGGTCCAGGATCGGTTTTTCTTCCCGGCGCGATATCGGCATGACCCGCGATGGCCTCGATCGGGTAGTGTTCCCGCAAGACTGCTAGGAGAGTTGTCAGTGTCTGGTATTGCGCGGGCTCGAAGTCAGTCTGGTCGTCACCTTCGAGTTCGATCCCGAGTGAGAAATCGTTGCAGCGCTCACATCCCCGCCAGCAGGAAACACCTGCATGCCAGGCGCGCTCAAAGCAGGATACGAACTGGGTAACCATGCCCTCGCGGCAAATGAAGAAATGTGCAGATACCCGCTGCGTGGCGATACTTGCGAAATAGGGATGCGCCTGCGAATCAAGCTGATTGGTGAAGAATTTGGCGACTGCCCGCCCGCCAAACTGGCCCGGCGGCAGGCTGATGGCGTGAATAACTATCAGCCGGGTCGTTTCGCCTGCGGGCCGCGCATCACGATTCGGGCTGTCGCTCCGTTCGATACCCGCCAACCAACCAGCGGCATCAAGCAGCCAGCCCGGCTCACTTGGGCGAGTCATTCAATCCCAGACGCTCCATGCGATAACGCAGCGAACGGAACGTGACGCCGAGAATGCGTGCAGCCGCAGTGCGATTGAAGCGTGTTTTTTTCAGGGCATCAAGAATGACTTGGCGCTCTTGATCATCAAGAAATTCCTGCAAGTCTGCTGTCTCGCCAACACCAACTTTTTGCGGTTGCAATTGCAGATCTTCAACATCAATGCTACCGCCAGCATGCAGAGCTAGCGCCCGTTCCATGATGTTTTCCAGCTCTCGCACATTACCCGTGAAATCGTAATTCTGTAAAGCCGCCTGCGCCTGGGGGGTGACAACCGGTACAGGTACGTTGCTCGCAGTCGCCAGCCGCTCCAAGATACGTCGGGCTAGTTCCGGCACGTCTTCGCTGCACTCGCGAAGCGTCGGCATGCGAATCTCAATCACATGGATGCGAAAAAACAGGTCCTGGCGAAACTTTCCTGCATCCACCAATTGGCGCAAATTCTGGTGCGTAGCACAAATAATCCGGACATTGACAGGCTCCTCCGCCGTCGCCCCGACCCGCCGGACATGCTTTTCCTGAATCGCGCGTAACAGCTTTACCTGCATCGCCAACGGCAAATCTGCCACCTCGTCGAGGAACAACGTGCCGCCATCGGCTGCTTGGAAAAAACCCTCCCGCTCGGTTTCGGCACCGGTAAAGGCGCCTTTGCGATAACCAAAAAACTCGCTTTCCATCAAATTTTCTGGGATTGCACCACAATTCACGGCAACAAATAATTTATCGCGGCGCACGCTTTCACGATGAATCAGGCGTGCGGCCAACTCCTTGCCGCTACCGGATTCGCCAGACAGGTAAACGGGCGCTTCGCTACGCGCAACCTTGGTAATCAATGCGCGCACTTGGGCCATTGGTGCGGAGGAGCCAAGCAATTCTTGGCTGCGTGCTCCGCTGGCAGTTTTGCTATCCGGCAGTGCCAGCGCCGACTTCACCAAAGTACGCAACTGCGCCAGTGAAACGGGTTTTGACAGATAGTCGAACGCGCCAGCCTTGAGCGCTGCAACAGCATTTTCCGTGCTGCCATGTGCCGTGATGACTGCTACCGGCAAGGTTGGGTGCTCGGCTTCGATGTGGCGCACCAACTCCAATCCATCGCCATCTGGCATACGCATGTCGGTCAGGCATAGTCGATACTCGTTAGCGCGCAGGAAATTCTGCGCCTCGGCCACGCTCGCCGCGCAGTCACACGCCAAGCCCATGCGCGCCAGTGTCATGTCCAGCAATTCACGGATATCAGCCTCGTCGTCGACAACGAGCACCCTCGGGCTACCGGTCAGGTCTGCGTTTGATCTGGGTTCTGATTTTGGCATGTCAGTTCGCATGATATGCAGAAATGCGCGCCCGGTGCATTTTCCAACAGGGAAAGTTGTGCGCCATTAGCTTCGCAGAGCTCGCGGGCAATATAGAGTCCAAGCCCCGTGCCGGCAGCACGCGTCGTGAAAAATGGTTCAAACACCTGGCCTCGCTCAGCTTCGCCAATACCTGGTCCGTCATCTGTAATGTGTAGGTCAAGGCGGTCCGAAAACTTGGCCTGTTCGCCAACAATCTGCACCGCGCGTGGCGCTGCACTGGCATAACGCAACGCATTACTCAAAAGGTTGGAGACGACACGATGCAGATGCCCGCGATCAAAACAGACTGAAACCCTGTCAGGCAATTCAATACTGATACGCGCGGTGCTGCTGTCATCTTGCAGAGACAACTCATCCAGCAATTGCCCAAGAAATTCCTTCAAATTGATGAGCTCCGGACTAGCACGATCACGCCGACCTAACTCCATTACGCCCACCACGAGGCGATTTAGTCGATGAGTGTTGTCACC
>CAIYZZ010000231.1 GCA_903930805.1 uncultured Rhodocyclaceae bacterium
AACATGTCATAAGGTTCGCCGCTGGAGGTTTTCTGCCCGTGATAACGACGGCCGTACCAGCTCGCCACTCCGCTTTGGCGGAATGATCCGGCCGCCTGTAGCGGTGTGTAGTCGCGGCCCAGCACGGAATAGGGACGATTGGCGAAGCGATGCAGGGGTTCCGGGCGTGGCACGGCATCGGGAATACTGGCCAGATCGATGGTCACCCCTTCCAGCGGGCCGTCATCGAGATAGAAACCGCCACGTTTTGTTGTAGACGGCAGCTTCTTGTCCTGAAATGTCGGCGCTGGCGGGACGGCGGCTGGAGCGCCACCGGCATCGACGACGGGCTTGGGCGGCTGCCCACTGCAGGCGGCGAGAAAAAGCAGCGCGAGGAGAATTGAACTCCACCCTGCAAGGGGGCGGCGGCTGACCGTGCTCACTTCTGCACCAGCATGCGGTTCTTGTGGATTGACATCAGGATGCCGATGCCCAGGCAGAGCGTCACCAGCGCGGTGCCGCCGTAGCTGATCAGCGGTAACGGCACACCCACTACCGGCAGGATGCCGGACACCATGCCCATATTGACGAAGGCATAGGTGAAGAAGATCAGCGTAATGGCACCTGCCAGCAGACGGGCAAACAGTGTGGCGGCCTTGGCGGCGATCAGCAGGCCACGGCCGATCAGCAGGGCGTAGAGCAGCAGCAGAACAAGGTTGCCCAACAGGCCGAACTCCTCGGAATAGACGGCGAAGATGAAGTCGGTGTGACGCTCGGGAATGAATTCGAGCTGCGCCTGCGTGCCTTGCCCCCAGCCCTTACCGAGGATGCCGCCTGAGCCGATGGCGATAGTCGACTGGATGATGTGGAAGCCTTTGCCGAGTGGGTCTTTCTCAGGATCGAGCAGGGTGAAGATGCGCTGGCGCTGGTAATCGTGCAGCATGTTCCAGGCGAAGGGGGCCGCTGCGCCTGCAGAGGCGGCGAGGCCGATGATGACTTTCCAGGGAAGTCCGGCGAGGAAGATGACATAAAAACCGGCGGCCAGCACCAGCACCGAGGTGCCGAGATCGGGCTGCCTGATGATCAGTGCGACCGGCACGAGGAGGATCAGAGTCGCCACCACGTAGTCCTTCAACCGCAACATGGATTCATGCTTCTGGAAGTACCAGGCGAGCATTAGCGGCATGGCAATCTTCATGAGTTCCGAGGGCTGGATACGCATGAAGCCAAGGTTGAGCCAGCGCCGCGCACCTTTCGACACATCGCCGAACAAGGCCACGGCGACCAGCAGCAGTATGCCGACCACGTAGATCGGTAGCGCCAGGTGCATCAGGCGCTGCGGCGGTATCTGGGCAACGACACGCATCACCGCCAGTGCAACGGCCAGGTTAACGAGTTGCGCCGTCATTCGCTCCGGTGAGGCACTGGCCACGGCAATCAGGGCCACGAGCAGCAGCAGTGCGGTGAAGCCCATTAGTGGACCATCAATGGGGCCGATGAGTTTTTGCCAAAGGTTGCGCAGCATTATTCTTCGTCAGCCTCCTTCGCTTCCTCGTCGGCCGGCGCGGCACCCTTGGGCAGCTTGCCGAGCAGGTAGTAGTCGAGCACCTGGCGCGCGATCGGGGCGGCGGCTTGGGCACCGAAGCCGCCGTTTTCGACCAGCACCGCCAGCGCGATTTTCGGATTGTCGGCCGGGGCGAAGGCAATGAACAGCGCATGATCGCGCAGTTCCTGTTTGACCCCGTGTGCCTTGTAGTCGGAGCCTTTAAGCGAATACACCTGTGCCGTGCCGGTCTTGCCGGCAGAAATGTATTCCGCGCCGGCAAAGGCGCGGGCGCCGGTACCTTCTTTATTCACGCCGACCATGGCGTTCTTGATGACATCGATGTGTTCCTGCTTGAGTGGCAGATGTTTGAGCGGTTGCGGCTCGATCGGCGCCTTGGCGCCGGTCTTCGTGTCGGTAATGTAATCGACGAGATGGGGACGGAACATTACCCCGTTATTGGCAATCGTGGCCGTGGCCTGGGCCAGTTGGATCGGCGTGTAGGCGTTGTAGCCCTGGCCGATGCCGATGCTGATGGTTTCACCGGCGTACCATTTCTGTTGTTCGGCCTTCCTGAAGCGTTTTTTCTTCCAGGCCTGCGAGGGCAGGATGCCTTCCGACTCGCCATCGATGTCGATGCCGGTACGGCTGCCGAAGCCCAGTTGCCCCATGAAATTGGCTCCAAACAAATGTTTCCTTTAGTATGGTCTAACCAACGTAACCTCCCATGTATAACAGTTTTATTCTAAAATAAATATGACTTTTTGTAAAATT
>CAIYZZ010000232.1 GCA_903930805.1 uncultured Rhodocyclaceae bacterium
CTTCGCGCAGGGCAAGCTCGTCGCTATGCACACGAAGATCGCCTGCCCGTCGATCCTCAAGGTTTTGATGCCGCAGATGCTCAACAAGGAGGGAATCGACTTTTCGGCTGTGCGGACGCTCAATGACATGCCGTATGCGGTACCGAACCAGCAGGTTGACTACGCCATGCGGAATGGCCATGTGCCGGTTGGGTTCTGGCGGGCACCCGGCCAGCAGAATTCGTTCTATCGCGAGTGCTTCATCGATGAACTGGCGGTTGCGGCCGGCAAGGATCCGGTCGATTATCGTCTGGCCATGTTGAATGTGGGCGACAAGAACCGCCTCGTGCTCGAGGCGGTCGCGAAAGCCGCAGGTTGGGGAAAGCCGTTGCCGCAAGGCATTCACCGTGGCGTGGCTGTCTCAGACGGTTTCGGCAGTTACGCAGCCATGGTCGCGGAGGTTTCTGTCAGTTCGTCAGGCGTGGTCAAGGTGCATCGCATTGTGGTTGCCATCGACTCGGGTTATGTCGTGGATCCGGACAACTGCCGGGCGCAGGCCGAGAGCAATGTTGTCTACGGACTCGGCAGCATTCTCTACCAGGAAAACAATGTGAAGGACGGCCGTATCGTGGAGTCGAACTTCCACAACTTCAGGCTGCCGCAGATAGCCGAAATGCCGAAAGTGGACACCGTTCTTGTCCCGACGGGAGGCTTCTGGGGGGGGCATGGCGAACCGGCCATTCTTCCTCTGGCACCGGCCGTGTGCAATGCCCTGTTTGCCGCCACCAGCAAGCGCATTCGCTCCCTTCCGCTCAAGCATCATGACCTGAGGAAGGTGTAGGGCCCGCCCTGATGGACAGTAGCGACATTCAGGTGCTGGCAGGCGCGATTGAATGGCTCCAGAACGGGGCAAACATCACGCTGGTCACCGTGGCCCAGACGTGGGGATCCTCTCCGAGGCCGCCGGGTGCCTGGGCTGTGCTGAGAAATGACGGAACCGTCATCGGCTCGGTTTCCGGGGGGTGCATCGAAGAGGATCTGATTCGTCGCGTCCGCGATGGGGTCTATAAGGGCACCATGCCTGAGATCCTGACCTACGGAGTCAGCAAGGATGAGGCAACCCGCTTTGGCCTTCCGTGCGGAGGTACGTTGCAACTCGTCGTGGAGCCGGCACCGGATCTTGCCAATCTGCAGCTACTGCAACGACGCATCAGTGAAGGCTTGATGACCGCCCGCACGGTGGATATCGCCAGCGGCTACGTGATGCTTGAAAATGCTGCCAGGAACGATCCAGTCGGATGGGATGGCAAACGATTGACGACGGTGCATGGCCCCAGGGTGCGACTTCTGATCATTGGTGCCGGGCAGTTGTCTGTTTTCCTGGCGTCAATGGCGCAGGCCCTCGACTACGCTGTTACGGTTTGCGATCCACGCGAGGAGTATTCCATGGCCTGGCAGGTGCCTGCTGTGCATCTGGTGACAACCATGCCTGACGATACCGTCACGACATTCAGGCCGGATTCTGCTTCGGCCATCGTTGCGCTGACGCATGATCCAAAGCTGGATGATCTTGCGCTGATCGAGGCCCTGCGTTCCCCGGCCTTTTATGTTGGCGCACTTGGCTCACGCGCGAATACCGCCAAGCGAAAAGAACGCCTGACCATGCATTTCGGTTTGACGCAGGCAGAGTTGGAACGGCTTCATGGACCGGTTGGCCTGAGGATTGGCAGCCGGACGCCGCCAGAAATTGCGATATCAATTCTCGCGGAAATGACCGCAGTAAGGAATGGCGTCGATTTGACAGCCCCGCCTGTCTCACGGGTTACCAACACCGCCACTTCCGCTTGTGCTGCAACGTGAACGGCAGGGCCGGAAATTATTGTGGAGTACTGCTTGCAGCCGGGCGTGCAGTACGCTTCGGCAGCGACAAACTGCTTCACTTGTTGCCGGGGGGCACGCCAATAGCACTGGCAAGTGCGCGGGCCATGCTCGGTGCCGTTTCCAATGTGGTGGCGGTGGTCAGGGAAGACAATCAGGCATTGAGCCGCATGTTGGCAAGAGAGGGCGTGGAAATCGTGCATGCTCCCGCAGGTGACAAAGGCATGGGTGATAGCCTGGCGGCAGGTGTCGCCGCTACGGCAGAGGCTGCCGGCTGGATTGTCGGATTGGCCGATATGCCCTTCATCAAGTCGAGCACCTATGCCGGGGTGTTGTCAGCATTGGCAGTCGGGGCGCCGTTGGCTGCGCCGTTATTCCATCGACAGCGTGGCCATCCAGTTGGCTTCAACAGGAAATTCCTCAAAGACTTGCTGGTACTGCATGGTGATGAGGGAGCGCGCCAACTGTTGCTTGACCATCAAGCGGAAATTGCCTTGATCGAGTGCGAGGATGCTGGAACCGTCCGGGATATCGATCAGGTGACGGACGTTTGAAATAAACTCTGGCGGCCGTCCCGCCAGCGCCGACTTTTACGTCAGCAGTTTGCGGAAGGTGGCTTCGTAGATGCGCGCCAGCGGTTCAATATCGGCCAGCGCGACGCATTCATCGATCTTGTGGATGGTGGCGTTGACCGGGCCGAATTCGACGACTTCGGGGCAGATGTCGGCGATGAAACGGCCGTCGGAGGTGCCGCCGCTGGTGGAGAGTTCTGGCGTGATGCCAGATTCGCTCTGGATCGCAGCGGTGAGCGCAGTCACCAGACGACCGGGTGTGGTGAGGAAGGGGCGGCCGCCGAGCATCCATTGCAGGTCGTATTCGAGATTGTGGCGATCAAGCATTGCATGCATGCGGTTTTGCAGGCTGGCGGCGGTGCTGGCGGTAGAGAAACGGAAGTTGAACAGTACTTCCAGTGTGCCCGGCACGACGTTGGTGGCACCGGTGCCGGCGTGGATATTGGAAATCTGGAAGCTGGTGGGCGGGAAGAATTCGTTGCCATCATCCCAGTGTGCGGCGGCAAGTTCGGCGAGCGCCGGGGCGGCGTGGTGGATGGGATTCTTGACCTTCTCCGGGTAGGCGACGTGGCCCTGCACGCCCTTGACAATGAGTTTGCCGGAGAGCGAGCCGCGCCGGCCATTCTTGATGGTGTCACCCTGACGATTCACTGAAGTGGGCTCGCCGACGATGCAGCAGTCGAGTGTTTCACCGCGCGCCTTGAGCGCTTCGACGACCTTGACGGTGCCGTCGGTGGCATCGCCTTCTTCGTCTGAGGTGAGCAGGAATGCCAGCGAACCCTTCAGCTCCGGCGTGGTGGCGAGCAGTCGCTCGGTGGCGACCACGGCGGCAGCGACCGAGGTCTTCATGTCGGCGGCACCCCGCCCGTAGAGCATGCCGTCGCGTGCGGTGGGCACGAAGGGGTCGCTTTGCCATTTGTCGGCGGGGCCGGGCGGCACGACATCGGTGTGGCCGGCAAAGATGATCAGCGGCTGAGAGGTGCCAAGGCGTGCCCAGAGATTGCAGACATGACCGGTTGGCCCGCTGCTGTCAATGCGTTCGCAAGTGAAGCCCAAAGGCGTCAGGCGCGTGGCGATGAGGTCGAGGCAGCCGGCGTCTTCCGTGGTGATGGAACGGCGTGCGATCAGCGCTTTCGCTAATTCAAGTGAGGGTGACGATGAACCCACTGTTCAGTCCATCTTCAAGGTGAATTCAGAGAAGGTTGCACCGGCCTCCGAGGTACTCGCTTCAGCATCGGCGGGAGCCATGGGGGCGAGCGGTTTATCATCGGGCTTCTTGTCAGCGGCGGCGTTGTTGATGAGCCAGTGCAGGTTGTTCGCCGAGTCGGCGTTGCCGAGTGCTTCTTCCAGCGTGATCGTGCCTGACTTGTAGAGGGAGAAAAGCGATTGCTCGAAGGTCTGCGAGCCGGGCGACATGCTCTGTTCCATCGCTTCCTTGACGCCGTTGAGGTCGCCTTTTTCGATCAGTTCGCCGATGTGGCGCGAGTTGAGCATCACCTCGACAGCCGGGGCGCGGGAACCATCGGGCTTCTTCACCAGGCGTTGGGAGACGATGCATTTCAGGGTTACGCTCAGGTCGGCGAGTAGGGCAGGACGGTTGTCCAGCGGGTAGAAGCTGATGATGCGGCTCAGCGAGTGGTAACTGTTGTTGGCGTGCAGTGTCGCCAGCGCAAGGTGGCCGGACTGGGCGTAGGCGATGGCCTGCGACATGGTTTCCTTGTCACGAATCTCGCCGATGAAAATGCAATCCGGTGCCTGACGCAGGGCGTTTTTCAGCGCAATCTGGAAGGCACGCGTGTCGGCACCGACTTCGCGCTGATTGACGATGGATTTCTTGTTCTTGAAGATGAACTCGATCGGATCTTCCAGTGTCAGGATATGGCCCGATTTGCGCTCGTTGCGGTAGTCGAGTAGTGAAGTTAGCGTGGTCGACTTGCCCGAACCGGTGGCGCCGACAATGAGGATCAGCCCGCGTTTTTCCATGACGACGTCGGCGAGTACCGGTGGCAGGCTGAGCGTTTCGAATCGCGGAATTTCTGCCGGGATATAGCGTACGACGAAGGCCGGCGTGCCCTTCTGCCGCATCACCGAAATACGGAAATTACCGACGCCCTCGAGCGCGTAGCCGGTGTTGAGCTCAAGCGTTTCCTCAAATTCCCTGAGTTGGAGTTCGGTGAGAATTTCCTGCAGCAGGCCGTTGATGGTGGTGGCATCGATGATCTGCTGGTTCACCGGCATCGCGACGCCATTGATCTTGATGTTGATGGGCGCACCCACCGAGACGAAAATGTCCGAGGCCTTTTTCTCGGCCATCAGCTGGAAAAGTCTCTGCATTGCGCCCATTTTGGTACTCCTTGATCGCGTGAGTTCAGTCGCGTAAAAGTTCGTTGATGCTGGTCTTGGAGCGGGTCTGCGCATCCACTTTCTTGACGATCACGGCACAGACAAGGCTGTACTTGCCATCGGCGGATGGCAGGCTGCCGGCCACCACGACCGAGCCTTCTGGCACGCGGCCGTAGGTAATCTCGCCGGTGGCGCGATCGTAGATTTTTGTACTCTGACTGATGAACACGCCCATCGAGATGACGCAGTTGTCTTCGACGATCACCCCCTCGACCACTTCGGAGCGGGCGCCGACGAAGCAGTTGTCGCCGATAATGGTGGGGTTGGCCTGCAGGGGTTCGAGCACACCGCCGATACCGACACCGCCGGAGAGATGTACGTTTTTGCCGATCTGCGCGCAGGAGCCAACGGTGGCCCAGGTATCGACCATCGTGTTGTCGCCAACATAGGCGCCAATATTGACGAAGCTGGGCATCAGCACGACGTTGTTGCCGATGTAAGAACCCCGTCGCACCACGGCGCCCGGCACGACGCGGAAGCCACCTTTCTGAAAAGTGTGCGCGTCGTAATGGGCAAACTTGGTGGGCACCTTGTCGTAGTAGCGAATCGGGCCGCCATCCATCAGCATGTTGTCTTCCATGCGAAAAGACAGCAGCACAGCTTTCTTGATCCATTGGTGCGTTACCCACTCACCGTCGATCTTTTCGGCGACGCGCAGGCGTCCGGCATCGAGTTCGGCGAGGATGGTGACGACCGCTTCGCCGACACGGGCGGGCGCAGAACCGGGTTTCAGGTTGGCACGGTCTTCCCAGGCCTGATCGATAAGGGTTTGCAGTTCGTGCATGGTAGTTTCCTTGGTTAGTGTTTGTTTATAGCGATTCACAGAACGCGGCAATGCGCCGCGCGGCTTCGAGGCATTCTTCAACACTGGCGACGAGAGCGATGCGGATAAAGTCGCGGCCGGGGTTTGCGCCGGCGGCATCGCGCGCCAAATAACTGCCGGGCAGGACCGATACATTATATTGGTGGCGCAACGCGCGGGTGAATTCTGTGTCGGAGAGCCCTGTGGAGGCGACCGAGGCCCATAAATAGAAGCCGGCGTCGGGTTTTTCGGTGTGCAGATGGCGCGCGATGAGGGGGGTGACCTGCTGGAATTTCTCGCCATAGAGCCGGCGGTTGTCCTGCACATGCGCCTCGTCGCGCCAGGCTGCCGCACTGGCGGCTTGAACCGGCGGACTCATGGCACAGCCCTGATAGGTGCGATAGAGCCAGAACTTTTTCATGATCGCCGCATCGCCGGCAACGAAGCCGGAGCGCATCCCGGGCACATTGGAACGCTTCGACAGGCTCGAAAACATCACGAGATTGCGGTAGTCGTCGCGGCCGAGCCGGCGCGCAGCCTGCATGCCGCCGAGCGGTGGCTGTGCCGTATCGAAATAGATTTCCGAATAGCACTCGTCGGCAGCAATGACGAAGCCGTAACGATCAGACAGATTGAACAGGGTTTGCCAGTCTGCCAGCGGCATCACCCTGCCGGTGGGGTTGCCGGGCGAGCAGATGTAGACGAGTTGGCAGTCCTGCCATATTTCTGCGGGAACGCTCGACCAGTCCATGAGGAAATTGTTGGCTGGTGTGGTGTTGAGGAAGAATGGCCGGGCACCGGCCAACAGTGCCGCGCCCTCGTAGATCTGATAAAACGGGTTGGGCGAAATGACAATGGGTTGTGATGAGGGTTTGCCGTGCTGCGGTTCGATGACGGCCTGGGCGATGGCGAATAGCGCCTCGCGCGAACCCGTGACCGGCAGCACTTGCGTGGCAATGTCGGGGGGCGGAATGCCGTAGCGCCGGGCGATCCAGTCGGCGATGGATTGGCGCAAGTCGTCGCTGCCGTTGGTGGTGGGGTAGTTGGCCAGCCCGGCAAGATTATTTGTCAGCGCGTCCTGAATGAGGCGCGGGGTCGGATGCTGTGGTTCGCCGATGTGCAGCTTGATTTCCTTCAGGCCGGCGGGAGGCGTGTCGGTGGCAAAAAGGTCGCGCAGCCTTTCGAAGGGATAGGGGTGGAGCTTGTCGAGGTTGGGGTTCATCCAGGCCTACCCCCGCATATTCGATTGGGCGGGGAAACTAGCCAGTTCAACCGGTGCGGCGGGTTTCCAGCCCTTCTTGCGCTGTTCGGCGACAACGTTGGTGAAGATGCCGCCGCGTACGTAGAAGCGCGCGGTCAGGCGCATGAAGCGTGGCTTGATGGCCTTGGCCAAGTCATCAAGGATGCGGTTGGTCACGTCCTCATGGAAATGGCCCTCATCGCGAAAACTCCACATGTAAAGCTTCAGACTCTTCAGTTCAACGCAAAGTTTGTCGGGCACATAGTCAAGTGTCAGCGTGGCGAAATCAGGTTGTCCGGTCTTGGGACACAGGCAGGTGAATTCCGGGATTTCCATGTGGATCTGGTAATCACGATGGGAGGCCGGATTGGGGAAGGTTTCGAGAAACTTGGCGGGGGCGCTGGGCATGGGGCTGACTCGGTCAAAAGGCAGCGTCAATTATATAAGTCGCCGTCCTGCCAGCGCCGACTTTTACCAACGCTCGACGGGAGGGGGATGGGGGAAGTCAAGCAATGTCATCATCAGGGGAGGCTACACCAGCCATGAAAATTAGTGTTTTTGGTTGGTCGTCGGCATTGCAGCGGGAATAGTCACTGACAGCCCTGAAACGCGGGGTCTTGAGCGGCCGGTGTCAAGGGTAGTCCTGCCATTTCAGTGGGTAGCAGTATTTTCAGGTGGCGGATGGCCCCCGGCCAGGTTGTGTCGGCTAGGTTGCTGCCCTCTTGTGTCATTTGGGCTAGTATTGCTCGCATGTTCTCACACAACGAACCGGATTCGGCTATTGAAGCGGAAGTGCAGCGGCAAAAGACTGCGCTGCTCTTTCGTAATGTGGGAGTCGCGCAGTCGGTAAACGTTTTCAATGCTACGCTACTGGCATACGTAAACTCCACGCTCCATGTTTCACTCAGCGCTGCGTTGAGTTGGTGGGGTTTGTTTGTCGCAGTCTCAGCGTTTCGATACTTGCTAGGACGCCGCTTTCTTGCGGCTAATCCGAATGCAGCCGCAGCCCTCATATGGCGGAAGCGCTACATCGCAACCACTGCAATGTCCGCCTTGACTTGGGGGGTAGGCACTGTTTTATTTATGTGGAACGCACCCGAGGGCGCACTCTTGCTCACCGGACTGGTTATCGCGGCAACCACGGCTGGTGCAGTCCCAGCACTTGCCCCGGTACCTGCAGCCTTTAAGACCTTCGCGCTACTGAGCTGTGTGCCGATGTCGACGACCATATTGTTGCAGGCACATACGCCGCTTCAGTGGGTGTTCGGGGGGATGACAGTCGTATTTCTGGTGGCCGTCCTTACCAGCGGACGCTACCTCAATGACACTCTCGATGCTGCGATACGCCTGGGACTGGAAAATGGTCGCATGGTCGAAACTCTTGAGCAGGCCCGCGGCGCTGCAGAGGCTGCTCTCGCCAAACGTATGCAGGCCGAAGCGATATTGCAGGCTAGCGAGGAACGCTATCGCCTCATCCTGCAGCACTCGCCCACAGGCATCATGCACTACAGCAAAGACCTCGTCATCACCTATTGCAACGAGCGCTTCGCGCAGATATTCAAAGCCCCGGCGGACAAACTTATCGGCCTAGACATGAATACCCTCAAGGACCAGCGCGTGCTGCCCCCACTGCGTGCCACTATCGAGGGCAATGCAGCATCCCTCGAAGGGCAATACGTATCGACATTGAGTGGTGTCGAAATCTGGGCCGCAATATCTTGCGCACCTCTCCGAAGCAGTGATGGCCAAATCACGGGCGGCATTGCCATCATCGAGGACATCACTGAGCGCAAACGGGGCGAGGAGGAACTGCGCGTGGCGAAGGAAGCCGCCGAAAGTGCCAACCGAGCCAAGAGCCAGTTTCTCGCCATGATGTCACACGAAATCCGCACCCCGCTGAACGGTGTTCTGGGTATGGCACAGCTGCTGTTAATGCCGGACATCGCTGAACGCGAGCACCAGGAATACGCCCGGACGATCTTGCATTCCGGCCAGACCTTACTGACGTTGCTCAACGACATCCTTGATCTTTCCAAGGTCGAAGCTGGCAAGATGGAACTTGCGGCTACCGTGTTCGAGCCAGGGCAGCTTGTCGAGGAAACCACTGCGCTGTTTGCCCAACTCGCCCAAACCAAGGGGCTGACAATCGAGGTTGCTTGGCATGGCCCGCAGGGAGCGCGTTACAAGGCAGACTCAGTCCGTCTGAGGCAGATGCTGTCCAACCTGATCGGCAACTCCATCAAATTCACACCACAAGGGTTCGTCCGCATCGAGGCGAGCGAAGTCGAACGCAATGATCATCAGGTTCTCCTAGAATTCTCGGTTACGGACAGCGGTATCGGAATTCCAACGGACAAACTGGCCGTCCTGTTCCAACCATTTTCGCAGGTAGATAGTTCGACGACCCGCGAATTTGGCGGGACGGGGTTGGGGCTTTCCATCATCCGTAATTTAGCCAAGTTCATGGGCGGGGATGTTGGCGTGGACAGCGAAGTCGGCAAAGGCTCGCGCTTCTGGTTCCGTATTCAGGCAGACTTTCTTTCGGAAGGTCAAGACAGCCGTCATGTCGAACGCGGCACAGAGTTCAAACCAAACTCACCAGCGACCGCCGTGGGGGCGGAATTTGTCCTGGTGGTCGAGGACAACCCAATCAACCGGAAGGTGGTCGAGGCTTTACTCGGGAAGCTAGGCATCCAGGTCAAGAGCGTCAAAAACGGCCAAGAGGCGGTAGATGTCATTCAGCAAGGTTTGCGCCCCGGCCTGATTCTGATGGACATGCAGATGCCGGTCATGGATGGCGTAACGGCAACACAAATAATCCGGAGATGGGAAGTGGACACTGGCCAGCCTCCCTTGATTATCATCGCATTAACCGCAGGGGCATTTGAAGAAGATCGCAAACACTGCATTGATGCCGGTATGGATGATTTCCTGACCAAGCCGATCAACATCAGAGAATTGGAGTCAGTCTTGGCGAAGTGGATGGTCAGCTGCAAACAGACAGAGAAACTGACGTAAGCACTATATGACCATGTTCACAAGCGTCGGTGAAACGCGGGCAACCCCTACATAAGAATGACATGTGCCTCTTGATGGCACGTTGCCGTCCCGCGACTAAGCTCAAGTCGAGCGGCAGGAAACTGGCGCGGCCATTCAGTGTTGTTTTGTCATCAGGTAGCTCCCATCTTTAGCTGCCAATGTCCCAAGAAATTCATTCCAGCTACGCTGAGCGGTAGCAGTGCAGCGGTGGCCTCAAAATATATGTAGGGCAGACGACGGAGCGTATTTACGTGACCTTGCGCCCCACCTGTCGCGGGTTATTTGCATCAAAGATGAAAAGCATCTAGCCTTCACGATTGACTCTATTGATCTGACTGTTAGCTATGAACCAACAAACTTCATCGCACTATGATCCCTTGAGCCGAGCCTCTCATTGGGCCACGGCTATCCTGGTTATTGTTGGCTTTGCTCTTGGGCCAGAGCATTTTGGTCGACTCATGGATCAAGGAGTTGATCCGGCCACACACAGTGACATTGTTTGGCATGAGTCTGTGGGGGTATCCATCTTTGTGCTAACCCTGCTTCGTCTTTTCTGGTTGGTGTTTCGACCCGCTGCACCGCGCTTCGATATGCCAGTGAAGATGCAACTTGCTGCCAAACTGATGCATCTAGTTCTGTGGGGGCTAATGATCTTCTTACCCATTACTGCGCTGATGGCCTTGGGTAGTGAAGGGCATCCCCTAACCTTGTTGGGTGGCATACGAATTGACAAGGTGCCAATCGTCTTGGGAGTCGGCTTCGCTCACATCGTCAATTGGGGCGATGTTCACAAATTTCTCGGCGATGCGATCATCTGGCTTGCAGGTCTTCATGCTGCGGCAGCGATTTACCACCATGTAACGCTCAAGGATGGGGTACTTCTTTCCATGACGCCGCATGGGAAGCAATCGTAATGACAGACTGCGACAGGACTCCTGCCGCAGGTCGGTAATATCACAACGTCAGCAACCTGAGTGCACTGAACGTTGTTTCAGATTAGCCAGCGCAACGTCGCCAACGCCATAAAACCGCTGGCGATGGTTAGCAAGGTATTGCGCCAGCAGGTGGCAACCGCGATGGCGACGAGGCCTGCGTAGAGGCGTGGGTTGCTCATGCCGATGTCGATCTTGCCAGCAATCAGCAGTAATTCTGGCGCGGTCAGGGCAGTGAGGGCAGCGATGGGTACGAAGGGCAGCCAGCGGATGAACCAGTTCGGCGGCCGGTAGTGTCCTTCCAATCCGATAAAGGAGTAGCGGATGGCGAAAGTGATGAGTCCGCAGGCAATCCAGAGCGGTAGCCAGTTCATGACTTTTCCCTGCCATGCATGAAAGCACCCGCACCTAGTCCGGACAGCGCGGCGGCGAACAGGCCGGTCTTGTAGGGCAGGGTAACGAGCAGGACGGCGACGCCAGCGGCGGTCAGGGCGGCGGTGAGGCGAGCGCGGCTGTCGATCAGCGGTACCACGATGGCGATGAAGGTGAGTGGCAAGGCGAAGTCGAGGCCGAGGTCGGGCGGCAACTGGGCACCGATCAGTACGCCGGCCAGGGTGGAAAGCTGCCAGCCGGCCCAGAGGGCAAAGCCGGAACCGAACAGTATCCAGTGCGCCTGCGGCGAGCGCGGCTCGGCGAGCAGGTGGGGGATGGCGGCAGCATAGGCTTCGTCGGTCAGCAAGTAGGCTAGCAGCAGCTTCCAGCGGCGTGGCAGAGGGTGCAGC
>CAIYZZ010000233.1 GCA_903930805.1 uncultured Rhodocyclaceae bacterium
CCCATCTTTCGCAACACCGAAAGCATCGAGCATGGAAGCCACCGGGCTGGTGAAACCCATGGCCAGAAAAACCAGATCAGCCTTGATCTCGAATTCAGAACCCGGCACCTCGGTCATCTTGCCACCCTGCCAGTCGAGGCGCACGCACTTGAGTGCTGTCAGTTTTCCGCTCTCCCCCATAAATTCCTTGGTGGCAATCGACCAGTCACGACTGCAGCCTTCATCATGTGACGAGGAAGTACGCATCTTGGTCGGCCAGTAGGGCCAGATTAGCGGCTTGTTTTCCTGCTCAGGCGGCTTGGGCAGCAGCTCAAACTGCGTAATACTGGCCGCGCCCTGGCGGTTGGAGGTGCCGACACAATCCGAACCGGTATCGCCACCGCCGATTACCACGACAGACTTGCCCGCAGCAGAGATCGGGTTGCGCTTGCCGCCACCGACCTGCTTATTCTGCGGGATGAGAAATTCCAGGGCAAAGAACACGCCTTCGAGGCTGCGCCCCGGAATCGGCAGGTCACGTGGGGTCTCGGAACCACCCGCCAGCACGACTGCATCAAAGTCTTTCATCAGCTTGGCGGGCGCGATTACCCTGGTCGCATCGCTCACCACCCCCTTGGGCATATCCGTTCCCACCAGCGTCTTCAACTGGAACTTGACGCCCTCGGCTTTGAGCTGGGCAGCGCGCCATTCAATCAGGCGCTTGTCGAGCTTGAAGTCGGGGATGCCGTAGCGCACTAATCCGCCGATAGCATCGTTCTTTTCGAAGACCGTAACATCGTGGCCAACACGCACCAATTGTTGCGCTGCCGCCAAGCCAGCCGGGCCGGAACCAACAACGGCAACCTTCCTGCCGGTCTTGACGGCAGCGGGTTGCGGCAATACCCAGCCGTTCTCGCCGGCCTTGTCGATGATGGCATGTTCGATCGACTTGATGCCCACGGGCGCGGCATTCACGCCCAGCGTACAAGCCGCCTCGCAGGGTGCAGGGCAGATGCGGCTGGTGAACTCTGGGAAGTTGTTGGTCGAGTGCAGCGTGTCGATGGCCTCGCGCCACTTGCCCTTGAAGACCAGATCGTTCCAGTCGGGGATCAGATTGTTGATCGGACAACCATTGTTGCAAAACGGAATACCGCAATCCATGCAGCGTGCGCCCTGCGTCTTGGCCTCGTCGTCCTTCAGGTGGCCGACGAATTCACGATAATGCTTGAGGCGCTGTTCGACAGGTTCGTAGCTTTCGGAGAGGCGTTCGAACTCGAGGAATCCGGTGGGCTTGCCCATGTTATGCAGCCTCCTTTACTTGCTTCGCGGCCATTTCCTTGAGCGCGCGGCGATATTCATTCGGAAATATCTTGACGAACTTGGTGCGGTACTTTGCCCAGTCGGCCAGTACGCGAACCGCAACTTCACTGCCGGTCTCGTCAAGATGCTTCTGGATTAACCCCATCAGCAAGTCCTCGTCCGCCTGATCTTTGTGGCGCGTGCCGTCGTTCGGCTGCTTGGCGGCCGGTAACACATTTTCCAGGGTGACCATGGACAGGTTGCAGCGTTTCTCGAAACTGCCATCGGCATCGAGCACATACGCGATACCGCCACTCATGCCGGCCGCGAAGTTGCGACCGGTCTGGCCCAGCACCACCACGGTACCGCCCGTCATGTACTCGCAACAGTGGTCGCCCGTGCCTTCGACAACGGCCGTGGCGCCTGAGTTGCGCACACAGAAACGCTCGCCGGCCACGCCACGGAAAAACACTTCACCGGCGATGGCGCCATACAGCACGGTATTGCCGACGATGATGTTTTCGCAAGGAATGCCGCGGAATGCCTGTGGCGGCTTGACGACGATCTTGCCGCCGCACAGACCCTTGCCCACATAGTCGTTGGCTTCGCCGGTCAGCTTCAGCGTGATGCCGTGCGCCAGAAAAGCCCCAAAGCTTTGCCCCGCCGTACCGTTCAAGCGGACATGAATGGTCTCGTCCGGCAGGCCGGCATGGCCATAACGTCGCGCAATTTCGTGCGAGAGCATGGTGCCGACGGTGCGATTCAGGTTCTTCACCGTGACGTCGATGCTTACTTTTTCGCCACATTCCAGCGCCGGGCGCGCCTTGTCGATCAACTGTCGATCGAGCGCCTTGGCGATGCCATGATCCTGCGTTTCGCAATGGTGGCGGGCAACCTCGGCGGGCACCGTCGGCATGTAGAAGATGCGCGAGAAGTCGAGGCCGCGCGCCTTCCAGTGCGCGACACCCTTCTTCATATCGAGGAGGTCGCTGCGGCCGATCAGGTCGTCGAAACGGCGAATCCCCATCGTGGCCATCAACTGACGCGCCTCCTCCGCCACGAAGAAAAAGTAATTAACGACATGCTCGGGTTGGCCGGTAAAGCGCTTGCGCAGCACGGGATCTTGCGTCGCCACCCCCACCGGACAGGTGTTCAGATGGCACTTGCGCATCATCAGGCAGCCTTCGACCACCAGCGGTGCCGTGGCGAAACCAAACTCGTCGGCACCGAGCAAAGCGCCCACGATAACGTCGCGGCCCGTCTTCATTTGGCCATCGACCTGCACACGGATGCGGCCACGCAATCGGTTCAGCACTAGTGTCTGTTGCGTTTCGGCAAGGCCCAACTCCCAGGGTGATCCGGCATGCTTGATCGATGAGAGGGGTGATGCCCCCGTGCCGCCGTCAAATCCGGAAATCACCAGATGGTCGGCCTTGGCCTTGGAGACGCCCGCCGCCACGGTACCGACACCGATTTCGGAGACCAGCTTGACCGAAATGGCGGCGCTTGGATTGGCGTTCTTCAGGTCATGGATCAGTTGCGCCAGATCTTCGATCGAATAAATGTCGTGGTGCGGCGGCGGCGAAATCAGGCCGACGCCCGGTACTGAGTGACGCAAGAAACCAATGTATTCAGAAACCTTGTGGCCAGGTAGTTGGCCGCCTTCACCGGGCTTGGCGCCCTGGGCCATCTTGATCTGGATCTGATCGGCATTCGCCAGATATTCGGTGGTCACACCAAAGCGGCCAGAGGCGACCTGCTTGATCGCACTGCGCAGGCTGTCGCCTTCCCTGAGCGGAATATCGCGTTCGATGCGACTGGCACCGACCACACTGGCTACCGTCGCGCCAGCGCCGACTTTCTGGAAGCGGCTCGGGTCTTCGCCGCCCTCGCCAGTATTCGACTTGCCGCCGATGCGGTTCATCGCGATAGCCAAGGTCGTGTGGGATTCAGTCGAGATGGCACCGAGTGAAATGGCACCAGTAGCGAAGCGCTTGACGATCTCGGTTGCCGGTTCAACCTCGTCGAGCGGCACGGGCGCGCCAACCGGTAGCAACTCGAACAAACCACGTAGCGTCATGTGACGTTTGCCCTGGTCGTTGATGATCGCCGCGTATTCCTGGTAGGTATCGAACTTGCCGGAGCGCGTTGCATGCTGCAACTTGGCGATGGCATCGGGCGTCCACATATGCTCTTCGCCGCGCACCCGAAAAGCATATTCCCCGCCGCAGTCGAGCGCGTCGGCGAGCACCGGGTCATTGCCGAAAGCCGCAGCATGCGTATTCAGGGTTTCCAGCGCGACCTCCTTGAGGCCGATGCCCTCGATGCGCGTTGGCGTGCCGGCAAAGTAGCGGGAAATGAATTCTGACGACAGGCCCACTGCTTCGAAGATTTGCGCGCCGCAGTAGGACTGGTAGGTGGAGATACCCATTTTCGACATTACCTTCATCAGTCCTTTGCCAATCGCCTTGATGAAATGTTTCTGGCAATCAGCGGCGGCCGGGTTACCTGGTAGTGAAGGCGCATTGGCGGCAATGCTCTCGAAGGCCAACCAGGGATGAATGGCCTCGGCGCCATACCCCGCCAGCAGCGCGAAATGATGCGTCTCGCGCGCGTCGCCGGTTTCCACCACCAGTCCGCAGGAGGTGCGTTTGCCCGCCTTCACCAGATATTGATGCACGGCCGAACAAGCCAGCAGCGCCGGGATCGGTGCGCGCACAGCATCGACGGCACGGTCGGAAAGAATAATGACCGTGCAACCCTCGCCCACCGCACGCTCGGCGCGCACGCAAACCTGATAGAGCGCATCGCTCATACCCGCCGGTCCGTCCGCTGCCGGCGTGGTGATGTCAATGACGTGCGAGCAGAAAGCGCCCTGCGTCAGCTTGTCGATCTGCTTCAGTTTGGCCATATCGGCCGGCGTCAGAATCGGCTGGTGCACTTCCAAGCGTGGCGTGGGTATGGTCTCATGCACCCCGAGCAGGTTCGGATTCGGGCTGACCAGCGAGATCAGCGACATGACGATTTCTTCGCGGATCGGGTCGATCGGCGGATTCGTCACCTGCGCGAATAATTGCTTGAAATAGCTGAACAACGGCTTGTTCTTGCTGGAGAGCACCGGCAACGGGCTATCGTTGCCCATCGAACCAGTCGCTTCCTCGCCATTCAAGACCATTGGGTTGATGATGAACTTGAAATCTTCCTGAGTGTAGCCAAAAGCCTGCTGCAAGTCGAGAAGCGGCACGGACAATTTCTCGCGCCCTTTCACCTCGGGCATTTCGTCGACGTAATAGCGCGACTTCTCGATCCATTGGCGATAGGGTTTCGCGGTGGCCAGCGTATGCTTGACCTCGTCGTCACCGATGATGCGGCCCTGCTCGAGATCGATCAGCAACATCTTGCCGGGCTGCAGGCGCCACTTCTTGATGATGCGCTCCTGCGGGATCGGCAGCACGCCGATTTCCGAGGACATGACGACGAGATTGTCGTCAGTGACCAGATAGCGCGCTGGCCGCAAACCGTTGCGGTCGAGCGTGGCACCGATTTGCCGCCCGTCGGTAAAGGCGACCGCCGCCGGACCATCCCAGGGCTCCATCAAGGCCATGTGGTATTCGTAGAAGGCACGCCGCTCTTCGTCCATCAGCGGGTTGCCGGCCCAGGCTTCAGGAATCAGCATCATCATGGCGTGGGCCAGGCTGTAACCGCCCATCACCAGAAGCTCGAGGGCATTATCGAAGCTGGCGGAATCAGATTGGCCGTCATAGATCAGCGGCCAGATCTTTTGCAGATCCTCGCCGAAGAGCGGTGAGGAAATACCGTGCTCACGCGCACGAATCCAGTTCACATTGCCGCGCAGCGTATTGATCTCGCCGTTGTGCGCGATCATGCGAAACGGATGTGCCAGATCCCAGGTGGGGAACGTGTTAGTCGAGAAACGTTGGTGCACCAGTGCTAGGGCAGATACCAAGCGCTCGTCGCTCAAATCGCGGAAGTATTCGCCGACTTGATCTGCCAGCAGCATGCCCTTGTAAACCAGGGTTCGCGTCGACAGCGAGGGAACATAAAACATCTTGACGTCGGGCAGCTTGAGCGCTTGCACACGATGGCCTGCCTCCTTGCGGATGACAAACAGCTTGCGCTCCAGTGCATCGGCATCGACAACGCCTTCGCCACGACCGATGAATACCTGACGGATCACCGGCTCGATATCCTTCGCCGCCTGCGCCAGACCGGAATTATCGACCGGTACATCACGCCAGCCGAGCAAAACCTGGCCTTCATAGCGTACCGTGCGCTCGATCGCGGCCTCACATGCGCGGCGGCTCTCGATGTTGCGCGGCAGGAAGATCATGCCGACGCCGTACTCATCGGTTGGGGGCAGCGTCACCCCCTGACGGGCCATTTCCTCACGGAGGAAGGCGTCGGGAATCTGGATCAGGATGCCGGCGCCATCGCCAAGCAAGGGATCGTAGCCGGTAGCACCGCGATGTTCGAGATTCTTGAGGATCTGCAAGCCCTGCGCAACGATGGCGTGGCTCTTCTGGTTCTTGATATGGGCGACGAAGCCGACGCCACAGGCGTCATGCTCGTTGGCGGGGTCATACAGGCCCTGTCGGCTGGGGTGTTCCATGAATGTTTCCCGGAAATATGGCCGTCAAAAATGCTGGGGGCAGCGTGCCAACCCAGCGCAATAAGTGCAATAGGCGAACCGCGAAATATACCCAGATTCCGCCTACGGCTCAATACGTCTGCCGAGTAGGAGGGTATCAAAATTCTCCGACGGCAAAGAGCCGCCGGTGCTCTTTCACGGCATAACGATCGGTCATGCCGGCGATGTAGTCGGCAATCGCGCGCGGGATGCCCTCATTCTCGCCACTGGATTGATATTGGGGGGGCAACAGGCGGACATCGGACTGGAAGGCCTCGAACAAATCACGTATCACTCGCCGCGCCTTGCTGGTCATGCGCACTACCTGATAGTGGCGGTAGAGCTCTCCACGGAGAAAAGTCTTGAGTGCCCAATTCTCCGTCTGCATCTCGGAGGAAAACCCCACGAGGGAGGGCGCCCGTTCGACATCAGCAAGCGATTCCACAGCTTGCGTCTCGATTCTGCGCATAGTTTCTGATAACAGATCAGTTACTTGCGCATCGATCATGCGCCTCACAGTTTCGTGAATCAGGCGGCGTCCCGATAACCGGGGGAATTCCTCGCGGGCCGCCCTGACATGTCTTGCAAACAAGCTGACGCCCTCAAGTTGTTCAACGGTAATCAAGCCAGAACGCAAACCGTCATCGACGTCATGGTTGTTGTAGGCGATTTCGTCCGCCAGATTGCAGATTTGCGCCTCCAGAGACGGACGGCGATCATGGATAAAGCGTTGCCCCAGTTCGCCCAGTTCCCGGGCCTTGGCCGGTGCGCAATGTTTGAGAATGCCCGCGCGCGTTTCGAACATCAGGTTCAGACCATTGAATGCGCCATAGCGCTCCTCAAGCCGATCGACGATGCGCAGCGATTGCAGGTTGTGCTCGAACCCCCCGTGTTCCGCCATGCATTCATTCAGCGCATCCTGGCCGGCATGGCCGAAGGGTGTATGCCCGAGGTCGTGCGCGAGGGCTATTGCCTCGGTCAGATCATCGTTGAGCTTCAGAGTACGGGCGAGGGAGCGGGCAATCTGCGCCACCTCGATGGAATGTGTGAGGCGGGTGCGAAACAGATCACCCTCATGATTGACAAAAACCTGAGTCTTGTATTCGAGGCGACGAAATGCGGTCGAGTGCACGATGCGGTCGCGGTCACGCTGAAACTCGCCCCGCGCCTTGGGCCGCGGCTCATCATGGACGCGCCCGGGCGAAGCCGCTTCGATAACTGCGTAACTGGCTAACTCAGTCACAGCAGGCTTCGATGGCGGCACGGATTTCCGCCTCTGGTGTATCGGCCCGGGTCACTGCTTCTCCCAGGCGCTTAAGCAGCACGAGGCGCAGACGCCCGGCGATTACTTTTTTGTCGTGACCCATTAGGTCAAGGTAGCGGTCGGCGCCCAACACCGCCCCACTCACCGGCAGTTTCGCCCGCATTAAAAGCGTACGGACACGCTCCACATCTGCATCAGTTAGCCAGCCCAGCCGCCTCGATAGCTCCGTGGCCATCATGGTTCCGGCAGCAACGGCTTCGCCGTGCAACCACTCACCGTAGCCCATTCCAGTTTCTATGGCATGGCCGAAGGTGTGGCCGAGATTAAGCAGCGCCCGCCCACCCTCTTGCGCCGTCTCGAGTTCATCGCCGGCCACCACCGCGGCCTTGTTGGCGCACGATCGCTCGATGGCAAACGACAAAGCTTCCGCATCCCTTGCCAGCAGTTTGTCGATGTTTTCTTCCAGCCACTCGAGAAACGGCAGGTCGCGTATTAGCCCGTACTTGATGACTTCGGCCAAACCGGCGGATAACTCGCGAACCGGCAGGGTATTCAGAGTCTCGGTGTCTGCCAGTACCAAGCGTGGCTGCCAGAAGGCGCCAATCATGTTTTTGCCACGCAGATGGTTGATCCCGGTCTTGCCGCCGACCGATGAATCCACTTGGGCCAGCAGTGTCGTCGGCACCTGGATAAAGGGTACGCCCCGTTGATAGGTCGCGGCGGCAAAGCCCGCCAGATCACCGATCACGCCACCGCCCAGGGCAATCACCGGCGTGCCTCTGTCACAACGCTCGGTCAGAAGATGGTCGTAAATTCGGTTCAGTGTTTCCCAGTTTTTATAAGCCTCACCATCAGGCAGGACCAGTGCCGTCCCGCCAGCGCCGACTTTTTCCAGGGCTGCCCGCAAGCGCTCCATGTACAGCGGCGCGACCACGTCATTGCTAACGATGGCAACACGCGATAATTTCACAGCGGATGACAACAACTCGGCATTATCCAGCAGGCTGGCACCAATGTGGATCGGGTAAGACCGCTGTCCCAAACTGACATTCAATGTAGTCATAAAGCTTTTAGCATCCGGTCGATGCTGTTCACCGTGTTATTCAGTCCGGCACTCGCTTCGATGACTGCATCCGCTACCTCCCGATAAAGCGGATCGCGCCTTGCAGCAAGGGTCGCTATGCGTGACAGCGGATCCACCACCTGCAGCAAGGGGCGTTTCTTGTCGTGTTTCGTACGCGCATACAGCAGGTCGGGGGATGCATGCAGGTAAATAACTTTTCCTGAACCTGCCATTCGGGCTCTGTTTACAGGGTTCAAAACGACCCCACCTCCGGTGGCGACCACAAGATTTTCAGCGTTCGCTAGATTCGCCAAAGCCTGAGATTCCCGCTGACGAAAACCAGCCTCACCTTCGATTTCAAATATTGTTGCCACTGAAACGCCTGTCAGTTTTTCGATACTCTGATCAAGATCGACAAATTGCCAGCCCATTATTTTGGCGAGCCGCTTCCCCACTGTCGTCTTGCCGGCACCCATCATGCCTACCAGATATACGTTTTCGCAATTTCTCACACGCGCATTTTATCAGCTGCGAAAAAGACAAGGGCCGGTCAGCGCCGGCCCCCATCCCACATTTGTTCCTTCAGCCAATCACTGCAGGCTAAGGCTTTCAGTAACAATTCTTGGCGTAATGAACACCAACAATTCCGATCGATTGTTTTGCGTTGTCTTATTGCGGAACATGAAACCAACGTAAGGCAAATCGCCCAAAAATGGAACACGCGTGGTGGTCTCACTCTCGTCCTGAACATAAATGCCGCCGATGACAACCGTGCCCCCATTTTCAACGACAACTTCCGTCTTCACATTCTTGGTATCGATGGCGATGCCGTAAGCAGTTGAATAATTGCGGTTGGGAGAATCCTTATTGACCTGGAGCAACATGATGATCCGGCCGTCAGGGGTAATCTGCGGCTTGACCTTGAGCGACAAAACCGCTTTTTTGTATGCGGTAGTCGCAGCTCCGGAAGATGAAGCATTCAGATAGGGGAGATCAGTTCCCTGCTCAATCAAGGCCTCGACCTGGTCCGCAGTCACAACGCGGGGGCTAGAAATAATTTTTCCCTTGCCATCGGCTTCGAGAGCGGAAAGCTCAAGATTCAGGAACTGCGTCTTCGCACTGTTGAAAAGAATCATGGAGAACTGACCCGCCGGACTGGACCCGATACCTGCAGCCGGCATGTTGACGCTCATTTGGTCAGTCAGGAAGTTGGGAGTGGTAACGGTTTGGCCAGAGTGAAACCCTGTGTCGCCAAGCCCTCCGCCGATCATAACGCGCGGGCTATCGGAGCCAACAATTTTGGCATTGGTATCATGAACACCCATCCGAAATCCCAAGTTCTTCGAGAATGAGTCAACTGCTTCGACGATCCGCGCTTCGATCAGCACTTGGCGCGCTGCCCGGTCTATCTTGGCCAACAAGCCCCGTACCAGCTCCAGTTTGGTCGGAACGTCATAGATAAATAGCTGATTGGTGCGTTTATCGACCGTTACCTTGCCCAAGGCGGAAAGAAATCCCCCCGTCTGGCCGGTAGTTTGCCCCGGAGCAGCTCCTGCCTGAGCACCCGATGAAGCAGCCAGCATGGCAGCGACGTCCTCGGCCTTCTGGTAGTTCAACTGAAAAGCCTCGAGACGGGGCATCTCGGCGGCCACTGCGGCGTCACGTGCATCCACTTCAAGCTTGTCCCTTGCAGCCAGTTCATCACGGGGTGCAATCCAGAGCACGTTACCGCTTTTGCGCATCGCCAGATTTTTTTGCTGCAGCACGATCTGGAGCGCGTGATCCCACGCCACATCATTCAGTCTCAGCGAGACATTACCCACCACGGAATCACTCACCACGATATTGAAGTTGGTGATATCGGCAAAGACGTGCAGCAACTCGCGCAAAGGGATGTTCTGGAAATTGAGGGAAATGGCCTCTCCCTGATACCCGGTTCTCGACCCTTGGAACAACTTGTTCGGATCCTCCTTGACCGGCCGCACCTCGACGATCAACTGGTTATCACTCTGGAAAGCGGTGTGCTCCCAAAGTCCCTTGGGAACAATCTCGATGGTCACGTCATCACCCGTAGTCTTGGTATCGACC
>CAIYZZ010000234.1 GCA_903930805.1 uncultured Rhodocyclaceae bacterium
CGCTCGACGCCTTTGTGCTGGTAGCCAAGACGCTGCTCAAGCCGAAGCACCTTTTCGCCAATGACCGAAAATCGAAAGTGGCCGGGTTCGATGATGCCGGCGTGAATCGGGCCAACGGGAATCTCGTGCGCCCCCTCGCCACCGACCTGGACGAAGTCGTAGTCGCTCGGCGCATTAGGGAAAACTTCGGCCTGATTGGCGACTGCAGCCGCATCGTGGCGCAGCGGAAACCAGTCTGCCGGCCAGGCGCCATGGCGCAGCCAGGGGCGCCTGTCGCTGCCGCCGTGTTGAATGCCGACCATGTCGTAGGTGGCACGCTGCATGCGGTTGGCGGCAGGAAAACGGGCGGCAAGATCAGGGTAGAGCGGAGCGTCCGCAGGCAGGTCAAGACATACCCTAGCGTGGCCCTCATTGATGCCGAATACACAGTGCAGACGGAAGCCGCCGCCCTGCTGGCGTTCGTCGCTGCCCCAAAGCGCAGCCAGCCGGCCACCGGCCAGGTGTGCAGCAGCAGCAAAGTCTTCGAGTTCCTCGGCGACGGCAGCATGCCCCTGCCACACCGGCGCGCCGACACCGGGCTGGAGCGTAAAGTCGATGACTTCATCGCACAGGAACATGGTCATGCCTCCGTAGGGCCGCCCCAAGGAGGCATGCGCCCCCCCGTGGGGGGCAGCGAGCCGGGTTTGCGAGCGTGGGGGGCCATTGTCGTCAGCCCAACATGCGCGCGGCTTCGTGGAACCAGCGCGTGAGATATGGCGGTATGTAGAGGCCGAGCATCAGCACGATGCCCAGATGCAAAAACACCGGGGTGATGGCAGGCGCATGCGGCAAATGTTTTGCTTCGGTTTCGCCGAACACCATCGGTTGCACTTTGCCGAAAATGGCGGCGAAGGCCACCCCGAGGGCCAACAGCAACACGGGGGTCGCCCACGGGTGATGCTTCATGGCGTGGGTAAGAATCATGAACTCACTGGCGAAGACACCGAAGGGCGGCATGCCGAGGATGGCCAGCGTGCCAAGCATCAGCCCCCAGCCGATGAGCGGATTGATGCGGATGAGGCCGCGGATATCTTCCATCATCTGCGTGCCGGTTTTCTGCGTGGCGTGGCCGACGGCGAAGAAAATGGCCGACTTGGTCAGCGAGTGCATGGTCATGTGCAAGAGCCCGGCAAAATTTGCCACCGCACCACCCATGCCGAAGGCGAAGGTGATCAGCCCCATGTGCTCGATGGACGAGTAGGCGAACATGCGCTTGACGTCCTTTTGCCGCGACAGGAAGAAGGCCGCGACCAGCAGGGTGAACAGGCCGAAGCCCATCATCAGGTTGCCGGCGAAGTCGCTGTGGATGGCGCCATCGGCCAGTACCTTGCAGCGCAGGATGGCGTAAAGCGCGACGTTGAGCAGCAACCCGGAGAGCACCGCCGAGACGGGCGTCGGACCTTCGGCGTGAGCGTCCGGCAGCCAGTTGTGCAAGGGCGCCAGACCCACCTTGGTGCCATAACCCACCAGCAGAAAGATAAAGGACAGCGCCATGATGTTCGGTTCGAGTTGGCCCTTGACGTCGACCAGATGCGTCCACAGCAGCGCATTGCCGGTCTCACCCAGCACGCGCTCGGCGGCGAAGTAGAGCAGGATGGTGCCGAACAGCGCCTGGGCAATACCGACGCCGCAGAGGATGAAGTATTTCCATGCGGCTTCGAGGCTGGCCGGCGTGCGGTAGAGCGAGACCAGCAACACGGTGGTGAGCGTCGCCGCCTCCATCGCCACCCAGAGGATGCCGAGATTGTTGGTGGTCAAAGCCATCAGCATGGTGAACATGAAGAGCTGGTACATGCTCTTGTAGAGCCGCAGGCGCGGCTTGGTGAGGCGACCATGCGCGGCCTCGTTCGCCATGTAGGGGCCGGAAAAGATGCTGGTGGTGAGGCCGACGAAAGCGGTCAGCGCGACGAAGAAGACGTTGAGCGAATCGATGAAGAACTGTTCGCCGAAGGCGAAGCGCGGGCCGTTGGCGACAATCTCGGTCGTCAGCAGCGCGGCGGCGAGGAAGGTGCCACCGCTGGCGATGATGTTGAGGTTGGGCGCCCAGGCGCGCTCACCCACCACCGTCAGCAGCGCACCGCTGACGAGGGGAATGGCAAGCATGATGACGAAGAGGTCGAGGCTCATTCTAGTTATCTTTTAGCCGTTCCATGTGATGGATGTCGAGGCTGTCGAACTGGTCACGAATCTGGAAGAAGAACACGCCGAGAATGATGACGCCGACCAGCACGTCAAGTGCGATGCCGAGCTCGACGACCATCGGCATGCCATAGGTGGCGCTGGTGGCGGCGAGGAAGAGGCCGTTTTCCATCGACAGGAAACCCACCACCTGGGTGATGGCCTTCTTGCGCGTGATCATCATGAGGAAGGCGAGCATCACCACCGCCAGCGCGATTCCCAAGGTACCGCGCGCGATGGTGCTGGCCAGTTGCGAGATCGGCAGCGCGACGTTGAAGGCAAGCATGACCAGACCAATGCCGACCAGCATGGTGGTCGGAATGTTGATCAGTGGTTCAACTTCGCCCTTGATGCGCAGTTTGCGCACCAGGCGGTGGAGAATCCACGGCAGCAGCAGCGTTTTCAACATCAGGGTCAATCCGGCCGAGTAATAGAGATGCGCCTGGCCGGTCGTCACAGCCACCACCAGGGTAGACAGGAATAGCGTGAAACCTTGCAGGGCGAACAGATTGATGAGTTGAAGAACGCGACGCTGTGCCAGCATGGCGAAGGCCAGCAACAGGATCACTGCCGCAAAGAGATTGATGAGCTGCGCGGAAAGCGGAATCGCCGTGCTCATGCCCTAACCTCCAGCAGCAACCTGACCAGCAACCCGAGCACTGCCAGCAGGAAGGCGGTGCCGAGAAATTCCGGGGCGCGGAAAATACGCATCTTGGCGCTGACCGTTTCGATCATGGCGAGCAAGAAACCGCCAATGGTGAGCTTGAGCACCAGCAGCGGCAGCGCCAATACCAGGCCCAGAAATCGGTCAGCCTCGGCGATGCCCCAAGGGAAGAACAGTGCAATCCCGAGACAGGAATACGCGTACAGCTTGAGCGCTGCCGCCCACTCGATGAGCGCCAGATAGCGGCCCGAATACTCGAGGATCATCGCCTCGTGGATCATCGTCAGCTCAAGGTGAGTCGCCGGGTTATCCACCGGCACGCGCGCATTCTCGGCGAGCGAAACGAAGGTGAACGCGATGCCGGCAAAGGCAAGGCTCGGGTAGATGATGAACTCGCGATGCGCCAGCGTCTCGACGATAGTCGCCACGGAAGTGGACTGGGCGATCATGGCGACGGTGAAGATCACCATCAAGAGCGCCGGTTCGGCGAGAAAGCCGATCAACATTTCGCGCCGCCCGCCGAGGCTGCCGAATGAGGTACCGATATCCATCGCTGCCAGTGAGATGAAGATACGCGCCAGACCGAAGACACCGACCAGCGCAAGCGCATCGGCGGCCGGCGCCAACGGCAGATCGGTTGACAGGCTGGGGATGATGGCGCAGGCCAGCACCATGCAACCGAAGACGACAAAAGGCGCCGTGCGGAACAGCGAGGAAGCGCCATGGGCCAGCACGACATCCTTGTGAAAGAGTTTGTGCAGCATGTAATAGGGCAGCAGTAGCGGCGGAGCTGAACGGCTCTGGAACCAGGCACGACACATCCCCACCCAGCCGGCCAGCAGCGGCGCGAGCACCAGCGCCAGGGCGATGGCGAATACCTGGCCAATCAAGCCGGCAATACTGATCATGGTCGCGCCACCATCAGCAGCACAATGAGGGTGATGAAGCTGTACATCAGATAGACGGCGATGCGCCCACCCTGCAGGTTGGTGATGAGCGTGGAGAGCCGGGCAGCGAGACGCACGACAGGCAGGTAGAGCCAGTGCCAGAAGTGATCCTCGACCTTGACACTGTAATAGGGTTCGCGGTCGCGCGCCGTCGGGAAATGTCGTTCCATGCGGAACATCGGCTCGAAGATGCGGCGGATCGGCTGGCTGAAGCCCTCGGCCGTATCCTGCGCGCGCGGTCCCTGGAAGTAGTAGCCACAATCCCAGGCCGGCGAACGACGCACCCGGCCATGATAGAGATGTCGCACCAGCCAGCGGCCGAGCAGCACGGCGATGGCGATGGTGACGAGAAAGATGATGGGTTCGTAGCTGGCGCGCTCGGGCGAGATCGGCGCCAGCATCCACCAGCCATTGTTATCCAGCCGCTCGGCCAGACCCTTGCCAAGCAATTGGCGCGTGGCGACATCGATACGCAGGATCACCGTGGCGGGGAAAACACCCAGCAGCAAGGTGATGAGCGCCAGCCAAACCAGCCCGACTTTCTCCCAGGGGCCAGCATCGTGCGCGTCCTTGAGGGCCGGCTCGCGCATCTGACCGAGAAAGATGATGCCGTAGAACTTGACCATGGCGAGGCCGGCCAAGGCCGCCACCAGCGCCACGACAGCGGCGGCCACCGGCACCACCATGTTGAGCCAGGAATGCGGCAGACCCGGCGAGAAGAGGAAGCTCTGCAGCAGCAGCCACTCTGAAACGAAGCCAGAGAGCGGCGGCAGGCCGGCGCTGGCGATGACACCGACGAGTGCCAGCCAGGCCACCCAGGGCATGCGGTGGATCAGCCCGCCCAGCTTGCCGAGACTGCGTTCCTTGGTGGCATGCAACACCGAACCCGTGCACAGGAACAGCAGGCTTTTGAAACCGGCATGGGCAAGACAGTGATAGAAAACCGCCGTCAAGGCGAGCGCAGCCAGCGCCTCCATACGGTAGCTGTGGAAGATCAGCGTCAGGCCGATACCGACAGCAATCAGGCCGATGTTCTCGATGGACGAATAGGCCAGCAGGCGTTTCATGTCGGACTGCACCGTAGCGTAGAGCACGCCAAACAACGCAGTCGCGAGCCCCACCGCCAGCGCCACCACGCCCCACCACCACAATGGTGTCCCAACCAGATCCAGGCTGACACGCAACAGTCCGTAGATAGCCGTTTTCAGCATCACGCCACTCATCAAGGCCGAGACCGGCGAGGGTGCCGCCGGGTGCGCTTCAGGCAGCCACACGTGCACCGGCAGCAGGCCGGCCTTGGCACCGAAGCCGAACAACGCCAGCAGGTAAGCCACAGAAGCCCAGAACGGCGACAACTGCTGGGCGCGCATGCCGGCAAACGTGTAATCACCGCTGTTCGCGGTCATCACACCGAAAGACAACAAGATCGCAATGGCACCAACGTGAGCGATCAGAAGATAGAGAAAGCCGGCACGGCGGATTTCCTCGTGGCGATGCTCGGTAGTCACCAGGAAGAAAGACGACAGCGCCATAGTCTCCCACGCCACCATAAAAGCGTAAGCGTCGTCGGCCAATAGCACCATGAGCATGCTGGCGAGAAAGATGTGGTATTCGAGGCAGAGCAGGCCGGGTGCGGTGCCCTCACCTTTACGAAAGTAACCGGCGGCAAAAATCGAGATTCCCACCGCGACGAAGCCCAGCAGCATGATGAAAATCGCGCTGAGGTTGTCGAGCCGCAGGTGGAATGGCAGGTCGGGCAGACCGATGGCCAGCACGTTGGTCTGTGGTTGCGCCCCCAGCGAAGCCAGCGCAACGAAGCCAACGGCCAGGCCAACCATGGCACCGAGAGGAAACAGCGTCTTGCTGATGAAACGGGTGTTACGAGGTGCCACCAGCCCGACCAACCCGATCACCATCCAGGCACAGACGGCAAGCAGCAGGGTATCGATGGCAAGGAGGTGGGGCATGGTTCGCGACGGAGTGGGTGTTCGATTCTACCAGCGGCAATTATTGCCTGACGGCACATTCGGCTAACCCGGGCAGACCCTGGCAGACCCTGAACCTGTTGATATGCGGTGCGTTTCCTGGGCTGGCACGCACTGTGCTGAGTCTCGATCCAATATCGATACAAACACCCCCACACCATGCCAATTTCACCCGCCGCAAGCCTGCCAGCTCAAGCTTTTCTACCGCTTCAGGCCGCAGTCAGCGATGGCCAGACAAATTTAGCCCCCCAGACTGCTGGCAGAAATTCGCCAGCCGCCAACGCTACGAATGCCGCACCGGGCGAATCAAGGGATACAACCGATGGCGTGCAGGTCACCCTCAAGGCCGGGCAGTTTGCACAGAGAAATGATCCTGTGTCAGCCCCGGCCTATGCCGAGATTTGGAAGGATGGCATTAAGGTCGCAGTGATCGATACGCACGGAGGCGTCAAGTCGGTCAATGGCCTTGTGCCGTCGGCGCAAGGTATCCCCGGGAATGGCGGTGCATTACTGGCAGCACGGCGTGTTGCCGAGATTGCACAGTCAGTCGGCGGTGAAGTTCGTGTCGGTGGTCAAGTCATGGATAACCAGACACTTGGCATACGCACAAAACTGGCGATGGCCTACAACATCTGATAGCTGAATCTTGCTGCGGTGCGTGCCGTTTCAATCGACTAGAAAACCAGCGTCGCCCAATCCGGATCCAGTGAGCGCAGCACATAGTCGGTGGCACTCGCCGTCGCCGCATATTCGGGAATATAGGTTTCGCCTTCACGGGTATTCGCCTGCAACGCCATGGCGCAACCGATGAAGCGCACGCCGAGGTTGGCCGCCTCGCGCATGAAAAGATAAATCGACTTCTCACTGCCGGGTGCGGCAAATAATTGCGCTGCCTCCCCCGTCACAAGCAAACGCGTAGCGCAACCACTGAAATGGATTTCTACCTCGCAGTCAAGCGCAGCAGCAGCCGTGGCATAGATAAAAGGTGTCGCGCACAACTCCGGTCGATCCGGTGTCGCGGCCCAAAGCAGGAGGGCGAGTTTGCTGCGGTGCTGGCTCACACGATCTCCCCGTCGGGTTCCTGTGCCAGCACATGACGCCGATAAGCCGCCGCATCAACCAGCAGCGCACTGTCGTTTGCCCAATCGCGGGGTCGTCCGCGCACCATCCAGCCGCAGCCATAGGGATCATCATTCACCAGCGCCGGATTTTCTTCGGCTGCCTCGTTGGCCTGCGTCAGCGCAAAGGACAGCGGCGCATGCACCGCCAATACGGTCTTGGCGCATTCGACCGTGCCGAGGCCACGACCGCTATCCACTTCCGCGCCTTGCGGTTTCGCCGTGAAGGCAATGATCTTGCCGGCATGGAAGATGCCAAGACTGGTTGCGCCAATCACTACCGTGTCGCCCTCCATGCGCACCCACATGTCGTAGCGGGTGTCGTAGAGAAGATTTGCTGGAACTGAACCCCGGAAGATTTCGCGTGCCATGTCAGAAATTGGCTTTTGGGTTGATGATGTGTGTGGAAAGCATACCCGATCCTGGAAATAAAAATCCCCGCAAAACATCATCGTCGTGCGGGGACTTGCCCTGTTGCTGCTTCGAGCCCGGCTTTATCACCGCACTCGAATGAGCACCAGGATTACTTCATTTTGGTCGCGGCAGTTGCTGCCTTGGTGGCGGCGGCAACGTTAGCCTGGGCGGTCTCGGTAAACTGCTTGGTCATCGCTGTCATGTTGCTGAAGGCGGTATTGGCCGAGCTGATCGCACTCTGCATGGCAGCCACGATGGTTTCCGAACCGGCGGGAGCAGCCTTGGTTGCCTGCGCGACCATGCTGGAAACCTGCTTCTGGAAATCGGCAAACTGGGCTTCCAGCATCTTGGCCAGTTGCTGCTGGGAGTCGCTGGAGATTTCATACAGCGAACGGGAGTAATCGACCGCCTTCTCTACAGCCGGTTGAACCAACGAAGACTGAAGGGCGACGGCTTCATTCGGACTCTTCACCGCAAGAGCGGCCTTGGCGGCGGAAGAGGAATCCTCCAGCGCGGTACGGGCGGCACCCAAACTCAGAGCGGCGACGCGCTCAGCTGTAGCCAGTGCGGTATTTGCGACGGCTAGGAGGGAATCGACAGTGGCTTTGTTGGAGGCGGCGAATTGTTCGAGATTGATAGACATGAAGGGCTCCTGAATGTAGTTGGATGAACGACGTCAGGAACTATACAATGATTTATGTTGCACTGCAACATAAATCATTGTCCGAGGCTGGGCGGTTCTCCGGGACGGTGCTGCATACATATCGTACCGCGCTGAAATCGCCCGCTAGACCACGACTTTCAGAATTTCCGCTTCACTCAGACCAGCCCTTGCCATCCAAGTGGCGACAGTCGCGATAGCCAGGGGTGAAAGATTCTGGAATGAGGCCAAGACCTGCGCATAGTTAGCGTGTCCAGCCCTGACCTGCTCGATCAGCCTGTCCGCCAACTCATGCAACCCACGCCCGTCGAGTCTGGGCCTTGAAATCAAGTCCGGATTATCTGCAACAAGTTTGAGATGAGTGTTCATGGGAACCTCCGTAGCTGTGGAGGTATTAACGGCCTGACCAGCAACGACTTGAAATTGACTGGCCTAATTCGGCAATGACACCGCAACACCGAAGAAAAGGGCTTTCGCAATGGAAATAAATGGGGCATCATCAAAAGCCAAGGCAATTACAGAATCATCCGACTCGTTACAAGGATGTACCCCCCCATCAAGCGTAGGAGGTTATATGAAAAGAATCGCTATGTTGCTTGCGTCAGCACTTATGGTTTCCGGCACCGCCAGTGCATCTGATCCAGCCTGGCTTACAGATTTCAGGAAGGCCGACCTGAACGACAGCGGAGGCCTGTCGAAGTCCGAGCTGGATAAATCCAAGTCCAAGCAACTCCAGCCCATCAAGGACAACCTCAAGGCTATCGACAAAGACAATGATGGCCATGTCACTCAGGCCGAATACGAGCAGTTCCTCAAGCTCGATCAGGATAACTTTGCGGTGCAATTCAGGAAGGCGGATTTGAACAACAGCGGCGGTCTTTCGCGCAAAGAGTTAGAAAAGGTCACAGCAAAGGATTTCGATACCTTGAAGAAGAACTTCGATGTCATCGATACAGACAAGGACGGTCAGGTGACGCTGGACGAGTACCACGCCTACCAGGGCGCCACAGCTAAGAGTGCTGACACGACACAGGCCGCTGTTATGAAAGCCAAGGACCAGTGTCAGCCAGATTGTGGCGTAGTCGTCGATTTCGATCGTTACAAGATTCAGGGTGAAGGTAGCGCGATGGGCGCGGTTGCTGGTGGCGTAGCAGGTGGCGTACTTGGCAATCAAGCCGTGGGCGGAACGGTTGCCACGGTTGGCGGTGCGGCCGGCGGTGCCTATGTCGGGAATCAGATCGAAAAGAGGCTGAAGACCAAGAAGATGGTGAAGGTCACCGTCAAGCTCGACAACGGCCAGCAGCAGGACTATAAATTCGAGGCCGACAAAAGCCCGTTCGCGCGAGGGGAGCGCGTCCAGATAAAGGACGGCCAACTCGTGAAATACACCGGCCAGTAAATTGGCCAGGCAGTACCCGCCACCTGCGACGGATCAGCAGTCCGCCGCGCGGACTGTGCTTGGCGGAGAGAGAGTCCGTTTTCGGAGCGTCCCGCCATATCCATTTACCTCTATTTTCTCGATAACAATCATTGTGTTATCTGGATAATATTGTCCAGCACAATCCACAAAAAACCATTAGAATCCACCTATTTCGTGTGGGTAGGAATGTGGGTAGATAAATGGCTCGCCTCGTCGAAAAGCTCACCCCGCTGGCCGTCAGCAAACTGGCCAAGCCTGGCTATTACGGCGACGGCGCGGGGTTGTGGTTGCAGGTGTCGCCGTCCGGCTCCAAGAGTTGGATATTCCGCTTCACACTAGCGGGCAAGCAGCGCGAGATGGGGTTGGCGCGGTGCATACCGTCAATCTGACCGAGGCGCGAGCGAAGGCGAAGGAATGTCGGCAACTGCTGCTTGAGGGCAAAGACCCGCTCGACTCGCGGCGGTCGATCAAGCAGGCCGAGGCAGTGGAACGCGCCAAGGCGATGACCTTCGACCAGTGCGCTACCGCCTACATCAGCGCCCACCGCTCGGGCTGGAAAAACGAGAAGCACATCGGCCAATGGGAAAACACGCTCGAAGCCTACGCCAGCCCAATCATCGGCGCCCTGCCGGTGGCCGAAGTCGATACCGCACTGGTCGTCAAAGTGCTGGGACCGATCTGGGAGACGAAGACCGAAACCGCAACCCGCCTGCGCGGGCGCATCGAGAAGATTCTGGATTGGGCTACCGTCAGCAAATACCGCCAGGGCGAGAACCCGGCACGCTGGCGCGGCCATCTGGAAAACCTGCTGGCCAATCCCAACAAGATTGCCAAGGTCGCGCATCACCCGGCTCTGCCGTGGCGCGAGATCGGCGCGTTCATGGTCGAGCTACGCAAACAGGTTGGCACGGCGGCGCGCGCCCTCGAATTCACTATCCTTACCGCTGCCCGTTCCGGCGAAGTGCGCGGCGCGACCTGGGCAGAAATCGACCTCGATGCTGGCCTGTGGGTAGTGCCGGCCGAGCGCATCAAGATGGGCAAGGAACACCGCGTGCCGCTCTCGGCCTCCGCTATCGCCCTGCTCAAGGAACTGCCTCGCGAGGGTGAACTGGTCTTTCCCGGCGCGAAGGAGAACGCTGCACTGTCGGACATGAGCCTTACCGCCGTGCTGCGGCGGATGAAGCGCACCGACATTACCGTGCATGGCTTCCGCTCCACCTTCCGCGACTGGTGCGCCGAATCGACCAACTTCCCGCGCGAGGTCTGCGAACACGCGCTGGCGCACAGCCTGCCGGACAAGGTGGAAGCCGCCTACCGGCGCGGCGACCTGATCGAAAAGCGCGTCCTGCTCATGAAGGCGTGGGCGGATTACTGCGCCAAGCCTGCCGCCGAGGCGAGCGTGACGCCGATTCGCGGCAAGCGGAAAACCAGCAAGCGCTCAGGCTGACCCGTCTTGCCCGCTCGCGC
>CAIYZZ010000235.1 GCA_903930805.1 uncultured Rhodocyclaceae bacterium
GGATTTACGCGGATTTTTTTTGATTTAAGAAAATATAATCTGCGCAATCAGTCCGCTATACGCGATCCTTGGACATCTCTTGATTTTTTTTCTATGTGACGTCAGACAATCATCACTTCGGCCCCTTCGTAGCTGGTGCCCAGTTCGAAGATGCGTGCGGATAAGCCGGCGGCTTCGAAGGCGCGTTTCATGCTGGCGCCGATAATGGGATCCAGTTTGGATGAAAACGCGATCAGACTGGGACCAGCGCCGGAGAGCGCCACGGCAGCGGCGCCGGCGTGTTTGCCAGCCTCCATGGATGCCTGCGCGCCAGGGATCAGCGGTAAACGGTATGGCTGGTGCAGGGCGTCGGTCATGGCTTTACCGAGCAGGTCCAGGTCGCCGGTGCGCAGGGCTTCGGTAACCAGTACCGCCCGGCTGATGTTATAGATGGCATCCTTGCGGTCGACTTGTTTGGGCAGGATGGCGCGCGCCTGGCGGGTGGGAAAGTCGAAATCGGGCAGGACGATGGTCACGTGCATGGGGGAGCGGTTGGCGCGGGTGGGCAGCTTGAGCGAGATGACCCGTCCTTCATAGACGATGGAGGCGACCAGCCCGCCGAGCATGGCAGGCGCAACATTATCCGGGTGTCCTTCGTTATCGATGGCGAGTTTGAGAATTTCTTCGTCGCTGAAGGGATTTCCCAGCAGGGCATTGGCGCCCAGCAGACCGGTTAACATGGCGGTGGAGCTGGAACCCAGACCCGAGCTGAGCGGCACGCGGTTGAGGCAGTGAATGCGCAAACCGGTGCAAGGCTTTTTCGCCAGGTCATACACCTGCAGGGCGGCGTCGACGATCGGGTTATTGGCATCTGTAGGCAGCTTGCCTTCACCCTCTCCGGTGATAGTCAGGGAGATTTGTTTGTCATCTGTAGCGGTGAAATCAGCCTCGTTCCATAAATCCAGCGCCAGCCCGAGTGCATCGAAGCCTGGTCCAAGGTTGGCGGTTGTGGCGGGAACTTTGACATGAATTTTCATTTTATGGTCCTTAATAAATTTATTACTGTTCAGATATCAAAAAGAGAGAATTAAACAGCCCAAACTCAGCCCAGGATGATCTCTTCCAGCGCTTCCAGTTTTGGCGCAATAATCTGCGGTTTTTGCATGTCTTTGATGATGATATCCGGGTCTTTGAGCCCGTGACCGGTGCATATGGCTACAATACGTTTGCCCTTTGCGATGAATTTCTCGGCAGCGATCTCATGCGCCAGACCCGCCAGACCGGCGGCGGAAGCGGGTTCGACCCAGATGCCTTCCAGCCTTGCCAGCATTTTTTGCATCGACAGGATTTCATCATCGGTGACAGCGATAATGCGCCCGCCGGATTCTTCCGCTGCCATCAGCGCCTGTTCGCCGCGGGCGGGTTTGCCGATGCGGATGGCGGTGGCGACCGTTTCGGGGTGTTCAACCGGATGACCGAGCACGAGCGGGGCGGACCCGGCAGCCTGCACGCCCAGAACCTGCGGCAGTCCAGTGGATTTGAGTGTGTGGTATTGTTTGAAACCAGCCCAATAGGCGGTGATATTGCCGGCATTGCCAACAGGCAGGCACAACCAATCCGGCGCCAGACCCAACGTGTCACAAATTTCAAAGGCGCCGGTTTTTTGACCTTCGATGCGGTAGGGATTGATGGAATTGACCAGGCAGATGGGGGATTTGTTGGAGAGATCCACCACCATGGTCAGGGCATCGTCAAAGGAACCATCGATCTGAATGACGTGGGCGCCATAGGCGATGGCACCTGCCAATTTACCGGCAGCGACCTTGCCCTGCGGGATCAGCACGATCGATTTCAGCCCGGCGCGTGCGGCGTAGGCTGCGGCTGATGCGGCAGTGTTGCCGGTGCTGGCGCA
>CAIYZZ010000236.1 GCA_903930805.1 uncultured Rhodocyclaceae bacterium
AGGCGCTCCAGAGGAAGAAGGCCAGCAGTAGCGATGTGCCCAGCAGAGCGGCGCCAAACGCAAGCAGATACTGGGCCGAAAGCGGTAAAGAGCGGGGCATGGGGTCGGAGTCTGATTACTTGATTGGCAGGCGTTACACCGCAGAAAAGCATACAGCAGGGCAGCCCCCATGTGTTGATGTCGGTCAATACTTGTATCGTGCCGCAGCGAGTAGGATGCCGCAGGTCACTTGTGGAAAATTTCTGGAGCACCGAACATCCCATGCTCTCCTCGTATAGCAGGGTGGATTTGCTGAAGCTGCTGGGTCTTGCCGCACTCTATGTGCTGCTGGCTCAGGGTGTCGTGCTGATTTTTGGTGGCAACAACGTCGTCGGTTTTCTGTGGCCCGCCGCCGGCGTGGGTCTGGCCGTCGTGCTGCTGGGGGGCTACAAGTATCTGCCAGCTGCTTTCCTCGGCGCCCTGCTCGGTTATCTGCTGCTGGGTAGTACCTTTACATTCTCGCTGATCGCGGCGCTGCGCCACGCGCTGACCCTCGCGCTTGGTGTCTGGTTGCTGCGCCGTGAAGGTGGTTTCGACCCCGACTTGCGCAAACTGGGCGACTACCTCCGCATTGTCATTCTCGGTTTTGGCTTTAGCCTGTTGACCGCCCTCGTCATGCAAGCACTGGCCGCGCTCGACGTGCAAGCCCTGGGTGGATTCCACACATTCAAGCAGCGCCTCGCCGGCAACGCAATGGGCGTCATCATCGTCATGCCTTTCGTGCTGGCGTGGCGGCGCTTGCCGCGCGAATGGCTGGCGACCTGGCGCAGCGGCCTTGAAACCCTGCTGATTCTCAGCCTGACCTTCCTAGTCGGCCAGGTGGTGTTCCTCAACTGGCTGAATGATTCTCTCGGCCAGATCGCGCGCGGCTACTGGCTGTTCCTGTTCGTCACCTGGGCTGCCGTGCGATTGGGACCGGCCGGCGCGGTGCTGGTCATTTTGATGACTGCCATCCAGGGGGTGGTCGGTGCCAAATTGGGCCTGGGCTTCTTCTCCAACGACATCGCAAAGACCGGCTTGTCCAACTATTTCTACTACATGCTGTGCCTGGCGGCGGTGGGCATGGCTCTGGCGATCTACCTGAGCCAGAAGAAACAGGCGACGCGGGATCTGGAGCTGTATCAGCTTCACCTGGAGGGCCTGGTGAATGAGCGCACCCGGCAAATCGAAGAAATGAACGAGGCCTTGCAACACCGCGCTGAAGAGGCGGAAGCCTCCAGTCAGGCGAAGAGCACTTTTCTCGCCAAGATGAGCCACGAAATCCGCACGCCGATCAACGGCATTCTGGGCATGGCCTACCTGATGGGACGGAGTACGCTGACCGATGGCCAGAGGGATCAGCTCAACAAGATTCACCTTTCAGGCCAGCATCTGCTCGGCATCATCATCGACATTCTCGATATCTCGTAGATCGTTGCGGGCAAGATCAGTCTCGAAACGCGTAATTTCGCCTTGACCGTGTTTATCGACTCGTTGTTTGCCGTGATGGGCGAGAGTGTGCGCGCCAAGGGTTTGGCCCTGCGCATCAATGTTGCCGGTTTGCCACGACAACTGGTCGGTGACTCGAACCGGCTGGGGCAGGTCTTGATCAACTATGTCGGCAATGCGCTCAAGTTCACCGAGCAGGGCAGCATTACCCTCGTCGGCAAGGTCGAGGAAGAAACCGCAACGGATGTGCTGATCCGCTTCGCGGTGACCGATACCGGTATCGGCATGACACCCGATCAGCAGGAACGCCTGTTCAAGGTTTTCGAGCAGGCTGACAATTCGACGACGCGCAAATATGGCGGCTCCGGGCTCGGACTTGCCATCAACAAGCGGCTGGCCGAGTTGATGGGGGGTAGCGTCGGCGTGGAGAGTCAGCCGGGCCTGGGCAGCACCTTCTGGATAACGGCACGGCTGGGCAATGGGTCGGCGGAAGCCGAGGGCGTGCGTGCCGCCACCCCAGCGGCCGCCGAGAATGTGCTGCGGCGCGACTATCGAGGCACGCGCATACTGCTCGCCGAGGACGACCCGATCAATCAGGAGGTGGCG
>CAIYZZ010000237.1 GCA_903930805.1 uncultured Rhodocyclaceae bacterium
ACCACACCTTCTTCTGGAACTGCATGAAGCCGAATGGTGGCGGTGCCCCCACCGGCGCGCTGGCCGATGCCATCAACAAGAAGTGGGGCTCGTTTGACGAGTTCAAGAAGGCCTTCCAGACTTCCGCCGTCGGCAACTTCGGCTCGGGCTGGACCTGGCTGGTGAAGAAGGCCGACGGTTCGGTCGACATCGTCAACATGGGCGCTGCCGGCACCCCGCTTACCACCGGTGACAAGGCGCTGCTGTGTGTCGACGTTTGGGAGCACGCCTATTACATTGACTTCCGCAACCTGCGCCCGAAGTTTGTCGAGACCTTCCTCAACAATCTGGCCAACTGGGATTTCGCGGCAAAGAATTTCGCCTGACCCATCTGCATTCCCCGAAAGCCCGGCCCGGATCAAACGGCGCCGGGCTTTTTTTCCGCCCAAAAAGTCGGCGCTGGCGGGACGGCGAATGGGGATTGCGGTTATCCTTCGCACACAAGAGAGGGGGGGATTGCACGGGTGCTGGAACAACCGTACCTGCTGATCGTTGTCAGCTCGCTCGCCATCGGACTTACGGCGGGCTTCGTCATGCACCGCTCCGATTTCTGCGTCACCGCCTGCTTCCGTGATGCCTTCCTGTTCCGCGATTTCTTTTTACTGCGCCAGATACTGCTGCTGGTCGTCGTCAGCATGACGCTGTTCGAAACCGGGCGACTCAGCGGCGCAATCATGCACTATCCATTCCCGCTGCTCGGGCCGCCCTCCCTAGGCAATGTCATCGGCGGCTTTGTCTTCGGTATCGGCATGGTGCTGGCCGGCGGTTGTGTCTGCGGCAGCCTGTTCAAGCTCGGGGCTGGCAGCGCGGCGAGCCTGCTGGCCGTCATCGGCATGCTGGCGGGTTCAGCGCTGTATGCCGAGATCCACCCGCAGTGGGCCAGCTTTGCCGGCAGCACCGTGCTGGTGAAGGGGAAAGTTACCCTGTCGCAATGGCTCGGACTACCGCCCACTGCGCTGCTGCTACCACTCGTGACAGGCGGCGGCTATTGGCTCTATCGTGAATTTCGCGCCGGCCGCATGGATCGCCCGGCCTTTGCGCTCGGCCACCTGGCACCCTGGCGCGCAGCGTTGATCCTCGCTTTTCTGGGATTCGCCTCCTACGTTCTCGTCGGCATGCCGATGGGCATCACCACCACCTATTCCAAACTCGGCGCCGGCATCGAGTCGCTGTTCGCGCGGGAGCATGTGCGCAGCCTCGCCTACTTCGCGCTGCAACCACTCAACTACATGCCACCCTTCGCCAACCAGGCCATCAAGGGCGGACCGGGGCCGCAGTTCGACGCGATTGCCGCGATCCAGTATCCACTGCTGATCGGCATCGTCGGCGGTGCGCTGTTTTCCGCCCTGCGCATCGGCGAGTGGCGACTGCAATGGCGGCTGCCACGCCGGCAATGGATTTCGGCACTCATCGGCGGCTTGCTACTCGGGCTGGCGGCGCGCATGGCACCCTCGTGCAATGTCTGGCACCTGTGGGGCGGCGTACCGATCCTCGCCATGCAAAGCCTGCTTTTCGTCGCTGGCCTCCTACCGGGTACGTGGATCGGCGCACGCCTTCTGACCCGCTTCGTGGTACGTTAATGCCCATGACCCAAATCATCGATATCGACATTCGCGGCCAAATCTGCCCCTCCTGTCTGCTATTGACGCTCAAGGAGCTGAATACGAATGGTGCAGCGATTCGTGCCGGCAGCACCGAGGTCGTCGTCGTGACCGACGACCGTCAGGCGACCGCGACGATCCCTGCCACCGCCGACCGCATGGGCTTTAACACCGAAGTCACCCGCGTCGACGCCGGTTATCGCATCCGCGTTTTCGGCAAGACCTGAGGACATCGTGTCACCTACGCTAAGCCAACACGAGGCACTGCGCTACATCCGCGCCAAGGTCGACCAGTTATTGACGGTGATGGGCACGCTACCGCTACGTGCCGAGGAACTCGATGACGATACGCTGATCGCCCTCGATCCGATCGGCATCATCGCCGAGTCGTTCCGCCAGGTCATCACCCATCTCAACGAGACCAACGACCGGCTCGATGTTACCCAAAAAGAAATTCGTGCCATTCTCGACACCCTGGGTGCAGCCGTCGTGGTACTCGACATAGAAGATCGCGTCGAAGACTGCAACAGCCGTGCCAGTGAGTGGTTTTTCGGTGGCGCCGACCGCACCCAGGTGGCTGGACGCCTGGCCAGCGAAGTCTGCACTTGTGCCGAAGCGCTTGTTGGTGTGCGGGCCGATGCCGACGGCACCCCTCACAGCCTCAGCCTCCATGGCCGGGATGTACAGGTTGTCGCGTCCAGGATCTTCAACGATGCCGGCCACCACACCAAGACGGTTATCTTATTTACCGACATTACCCAGCAAAAGGACAAAGAACGCCACCTGAAGCTCTATGCCGAAGTTTTTCGCCATGTCGGCGAAGGCATCCTGATCACCGATGCTGACAATCGCATCATCGAGATCAATGACGCAATCACGCGCATCACCGGTTATCCCCGCGATGAGTTGATCGGCAATACCCCGGGCAGTTTCAAGTCTGGCCTCCATGAGAAATCGTTCTATGAGGATCTCTGGCGCACGCTGCGTGAGCAGGGTTACTGGCAGGGCGAGATTTTCGACCGCACGCACGCCGGCCAGATCATCCCGCTGTTGCAGAGCATCAGCGAGGTGCGCGATGCCGAGGGTGTGCTGACCCATCACATTGCAGTGATGACCGATATTTCTTCGCTCAAGGAAACGCAGACACGGCTCGATTTTCTCGCCCACCACGACGTACTAACCGAGTTGCCCAACCGCCTGTTGTTCAGCGATCGTCTGCACCACGCCATCGAACGGGCGCGGCGCGACCAGCACCCTGTCGCCCTCCTGTTCATCGACCTCGACCGCTTCAAGAACATCAACGACAGCCTCGGCCACCACGTCGGCGACCTGTTGTTGATCGAGGCCGCCAACCGACTCAAGGGGCTGGTGCGCCGTGCCGATACCGTCGCCCGTCTCGGCGGCGACGAATTCGTTGTGCTGCTCGAGAGCACCGCGTCCCATGCCACTGCGGCCCTTCTGGCCGAAAAGATTGTCATGGCCTTCAAACAACCCTTCACGGTGAGCGGACTCGATCTGCACATTGGCTGCAGCATCGGTACCACGCTGTTCCCCGATGACGGCGATGATGCAGGCACCCTGCTGAAGAATGCCGATGCCGCGATGTATCGCGCCAAGGAAACCGGGCGCGATGGCCATGTGCATTACAGCGCCGAGCTTTCTGTAGCGATGACGGACAAAATGGAGCTGGACAACGCACTGCGCACCGCCGTGCGTGAGAATAGTTTCGAACTGTATTACCAACCGATCATCGACATCACACGCGGCCGGGTTGTTGCCTGCGAAGCCCTGATTCGCTGGCCGGGCGGCCCGGCAACAGCACGCACTCCCGACCGCTTCATCCCGGTCGCTGAGGAAACGCGGCTGATCGTGCCGCTGGGCGAATGGATCTTGCGCGAAGCGCTGGAGCGCCTGTGCGCCTGGCGCGACGCCGGGCTCGGACTCGACTATGTTTCGGTGAATATTTCAGCAGTGCAGCTCGCCCAGCCAAATTTCATCGATCGCGTTATCGCCCTTCTGAATGAGACCCATGTCGCCGGCAGCGAATTGCAGATTGAATTGACCGAGAACGTACTGATGGGCGACATCGAACTCTGCGCCTGGGTACTTGCCCAACTGCGCGAGCATGGCATCCGCGTCGCCATCGACGATTTCGGCACCGGTTATTCGTCGCTGTCTTATCTGAAACAACTACCGATCGACAATCTGAAAATTGACCGGTCCTTCGTGCGCGACATTCCGGGTGATCCCAACGACTGTGCCATCGCCACCGCTGTCATCGGACTGGCCAAGACGCTGGGGCTCGATGCCATCGCCGAGGGCATCGAAACCACTGAGCAGCAAGCTTATCTGGCGCAGATCGGCTGCGACAAGGTACAGGGTTACCTGCACGCACGGCCGATGCCGGCAGCGAATTTCGAGACTTTTGCGCGCAATTTTTAGTGCGACTTGGGCACGCGCTCCAGGCCACCGATGACATCGCCACGCTTCAGACCACGCTGAGAAAACCACCCCGCGTTCATTTCCAGGGCATAGCGCGCCGGGCGCGCAGCACAGTGGTTCGCCTCGCTCTGCGGTTTCATCTCCTCGATATTGAGGATGTGGCCGGCCTCGTCGATAAACGCCACCGCGAGCGGGATCAGGGTGTTCTTCATCCACATGCAGTGCTGATTATTTTCTGTGAAGACGAAAAGCATGCCGTGCTGCGGCGCCATCTCACGGCGATGCATCAGACCCTGGGCTCGGCTTTGCGGCGTATTGACCACTTCGGCCTCGATGCGGTGAAAACCAGCGTGGAGTTCCATCATGGGCGGCGATTGGGCGATCGCGGAAAAACTGGCGACCAGCATCAGTCCGGCACAAAATATTCTTTTCATTTCTGGCACCCTTCGCCAAACAGACTGCAAAAGCGCAAAGCCTCGGGATACGGAAAAAAATCGCGGATGGTGCCATGCCTGATTTCCTCCTGCGCCTGCTTCCAGAAATTAGCATCGAGCAGATCGGCGTGGTGGCGCATGAAGGCGGCACGAATTTTCGGCGAGGTCAGCAGGAAGGAGGCAAATTCTTCGGGGAAGATGTCATTGCGACCCACCGAGTACCAGGGTTCGCTGGACATCTCGGCCTCTTCGTTCGGCGCCGGCGGAATGCGGCGGAAGTTGCAATCGGTCATGTACTCGATCTCATCGTAGTCGTAGAACACCACGCGACCGTAGCGCGTGACACCAAAGTTTTTCCACAGCAGATCACCGGGAAAGATGTTGGCGATCGCCAGTTCGCGGATGGCATTGCCATATTCAATCACTACTTGTTCGAGAAGATCGTCGCGCCCCACTTTTTCGGCACGCTCAAGGTAAAGATTGAGCGGATCCATGCGCCGTTCGATGTAGAGGTGCTTGATGATCAGATCGTCGCCATCCTCTTCAAGCAGCGAGGGAATTTGCTGGTGCAGCTCTTCGATCAACTCGGGAGCGAAACGGTTCTTCGGCAAGGCCACATGGGAAAACTCCAGCGTGTCGGCCATGCGCCCAACACGATCGACCTGCTTCACCAGCTGGTACTTGCGCTTGACGGTGGCATGATCGACTTCCTTGGTGACGCCGAACACATCCTTGATCACCTTGAGAACATACGGATAGGAAGGCAGGGTGAATACCAGCATCACCAGACCACGAATCCCCGGCGCGACGATGAACTGATCGGCCGAATGGTGCAAATGGGAAAACAGCCCGCGATAGAAAGAGGTCTTGCCCTGCTTGCCGAGGCCCAGCATCGAATACATCTCGGCGCGTGGTTTGAAGGGCATGATCGTGCGCAGGAAGTGAATGTAGTTGGCGGGCACCGGCATGTCGACCATGAAGTAGGCCCGCGACAGCGAGAACAACAAACTGATCCAGCCGGTATCGAGGATGATGGTGTCGAGAACGAGTTTCCCGGCGACGTCGTGAAGCACCGGCACGGCGAAAGGATACTCATTGGAGCCATTCACCACCTTGCCGATGACATAGGCCGCCTTGTTGCGATAGAACGCCGAGGCCAGCACCTGGATCTGGAAATTCACCTCGCAGCGGGGTAATTCAGAAAATTCACCCTGTACCGCACGCTGGATGAATACCACATCGCGGTCAAGATCGGCAAATTCGCGCTGCCAGTTGAAGTCGAGAAAGATTTGCTTGATGGCTGCGTTCGCCCCGGTCGGGTTCGGGTAATAGCAACGATAGCAGGGCGGGTCGGATTCGATGTATTCAGTCGAAATGGCCGGCCGTACGAAGATGAAATCGTTGTGAAAATAGGTACGGTGCAGAATCTTGCAGAACACCGAGTTGAAAAAGGTTTCGGCGAGTTCGGGTTGGTTGTGGTTGGTGAGCAGGCCGATGTAATACAGCTTGGCCTGCTGCCAGACCACATCGTCGATGGTCTCGGCATTGAAATCATGATGCAGACGCTGGACGGTTTCGGCGACACGATCATCGTAAAACTGGATCCGCTCCCTGACCGCAAGTTGCACCCCGGGCCAGTCGCCTTCCTCGAAGCGGGTCTTGGCACTGGCCGAACTGGCGCGAAACAGCCGGTAGTGCTTATTGAAGCCTTCGATCAGGGTTTGGGCGATCAAGAGTGCCAGCGCACCGCTGGGAGGATCAGCATCCGCCACCAACTTCACCGATATATCCATGAATTCCCTTTTGTCAGCATTGACACAGCTTATACTATGCGACGAAGGTCAAGGATACTCAGAAATTGACCGCAGCTTGCACAACCGTCTTCCCTCTCACTTCCGCAGCTTATAAATCAGCAAGTTACAAGAAAGAGACACGTCAATGACTACTGGACAATCCAAAATCATCTACACCCTGACAGACGAAGCACCCTTGTTGGCGACCTGCGCCTTCTTGCCAATTATCCGCACCTTCACAACACCTGCCGGCATCGAAATCGAAGAGGCCGACATTTCGGTATCTGCCCGGGTGCTTGCCGAGTTCCCAGAATACCTGACTGACGCGCAGAAGGTGCCGAACGTCCTCGGCGATCTGGGCCGCCGTACCCTGCTACCTGAGACCAACATCATCAAGCTACCGAACATCAGCGCCTCCGTTGCGCAGCTGATGGCCTGCGTCCACGAATTGCAGTCGCAGGGCTACAAGCTTCCTGATTACCCGGAAGACCCGAAGACCGATGAAGAAAAGGCGATCCAAGCTCGCTACTCGAAATGCATCGGCAGCTCGGTGAACCCGGTACTGCGTGAAGGCAACTCCGACCGTCGCGCGCCCAATGCCGTAAAGAACTACGCGCGCAAGAACCCACACTCGATGGGTGAATGGAGCCAGGCCTCGCGCACCCACGTTTCGCACATGCATCATGGCGACTTCTATCACGGCGAGAAGTCGCTGACGCTGGATCAGGCACGCGACGTAAAGATGGAACTCATAACCAAGAGCGGCAAGACGATTGTGCTGAAGCCGAAGACTTCACTGCTCGCCGGCGAAATCATCGACAACATGTTCATGAGCAAGAAGGCTTTGTGCGAGTTCTACGAAAAAGAACTGGAAGACGCCCGCAAGACCGGCGTGATGTTCTCGTTGCACGTCAAGGCGACGATGATGAAGGTGTCACACCCCATCGTCTTCGGCCACTGCGTCAGGATCTTCTACAAGGACGCCTTCGAGAAGCACAGCAAGTTGTTCGACGAGATCGGCGTCAATGTCAATAATGGCATGGTCAATCTCTACGACAAGATCGCCACGTTGCCGTCATCTAAGCGCGAGGAGATCATGCATGACCTGCACGCCTGCCACGAACATCGCCCGGAGCTGGCGATGGTCGACTCGGCCAAGGGCATCTCCAATTTCCATTCGCCGAATGACATCATCGTCGATGCTTCGATGCCGGCCATGATCCGCATCGGCGGCAAGATGTGGGGCGCCGATGGCCGCCCCAAGGACGTCAAGGCCGTGATGCCGGAAAGCACTTTCGCTCGCATCTACCAGGAGATGATCAACTTCTGCAAGTGGCACGGCAACTTCGATCCCAAGACCATGGGCACCGTGCCGAACGTCGGCCTGATGGCCCAGCAAGCCGAGGAGTACGGCTCGCATGACAAGACCTTCGAGATCACGGAAGACGGCGTCGCCAACATCACCGACCTCGCAACCGGCGAAGTGCTACTGACGCAAAACGTCGAGCAAGGTGATATCTGGCGGATGTGCCAGGTCAAGGATGCCGCCATCCGCGACTGGGTCAAACTCGCTGTCACCCGCGCCCGCAACTCCGGCATGCCGGCGATTTTCTGGCTCGACCCCTACCGTCCTCATGAGGCCGAACTGATCAAGAAGGTGCACACCTACCTGAAAGATCACGACACCACCGGCCTCGACATCCAGATTATGTCGCAAGTTCGGGCCATGCGCTACAGCCTTGAGCGTGTGATCCGCGGACTCGATACCATCTCGGTGACCGGCAACATCCTGCGCGACTACCTGACCGATCTGTTCCCGATCATGGAACTCGGTACCAGCGCCAAGATGCTGTCGATCGTGCCATTGATGGCCGGCGGCGGCATGTATGAAACAGGTGCTGGCGGCTCCGCACCAAAGCACGTCAAGCAACTGGTCGAGGAAAATCATCTGCGCTGGGATTCGCTCGGCGAGTTCCTCGCGCTGGCCGTTTCACTGGAAGATCTCGGCATCAAGACCGGCAACGCGAAAGCCACGCTGCTGGCCAAGACGCTGGATGAAGCCACCGGCAAACTGCTCGACAACAACAAATCACCATCGCCCAAGACCGGGGAACTCGACAACCGTGGCAGCCAGTTTTACCTCGCCATGTATTGGGCACAGACACTAGCCCATCAGAAGGAGGACAAAGCACTGGCCGCACACTTCGCACCGCTGGCCAAGGCACTGACCGAGAACGAGCAGAAGATCATCGAGGAATTCAAGTCCGTCCAGGGCAAGCCGGTCGATATCGGTGGCTACTACAAGGCTGACCTCGTCAAGACCAAAGCCGCGCTACGTCCTAGCGCAACCTTCAACGCGATAATCGCCACAGCGCACACTGCCTGATGTCGAGCAACCCTGCCCTCAGGACGGTTTATCATTCGAGCTGAAGTTCCACAATAACAGCGATGGAGAAGACATGAGCACGACCCACATCAAGATCCCCACCGAAGGTCAGAAAATCATTGCCGGACAACCTACCCCGGACAACCCCATCATCCCCTTCATCGAGGGTGACGGTATCGGTGTCGATATCACCCCAGTCATGCAGGCCGTGGTAGACGCCGCCGTCGCCAAAGCCTACGGTGGCAAGAAGAAGATTTCATGGATGGAAGTCTATGCAGGCGAAAAATCCACCCGTCTCTATGGCCCGGATGTCTGGCTGCCGGCAGACACACTGACCGCCTGCAAGGAGTATTCCGTTTCGATCAAAGGCCCGCTGACCACACCGGTCGGTGGTGGCATCCGCTCGCTCAACGTCGCCCTGCGCCAGGAAATGGATCTCTACCAGTGCGTGCGTCCGGTGCGCTACTTCAAAGGCATCCCCTCACCGCTGAAGGATCCGACCAAGACTGACATGGTCATCTTCCGCGAGAACACCGAGGACATCTACGCCGGCATTGAATGGCTGGCCGAATCAGACAACTGCAAGAAACTCATCAAGTTCCTGCAGGATGAGAT
>CAIYZZ010000238.1 GCA_903930805.1 uncultured Rhodocyclaceae bacterium
ACGGATCACCTGTGTTGCCTCTACCCCGTTCATTTTGGGCATTTGCATGTCCATCAGAATCAGGTCGTAAGGAGTCAATTTGGCCAGATCAACAGCCACGACACCATCGCCAGCAACGTCCACCGTGAGGCCGGCATCTTCGAGCAAGCCCCGCGAGACTTCCAGACTGATCGGCTCATCTTCCACCAGCAGGATGCGGGTGCCGGGGAATTCGGCCTTCAGGCGTTTCTCTGCACCATTGTCGGCAAATGTCGGTGCTGGCAGGACGGCATCGGAAACCTTGCCCAGCAGGACGGTAAACCAGAAGGTGCTCCCCTGGCCCTCCGTGCTTTCGACACCGACTGTACCGCCCATGAGTTGAGCCAAGCGCTTGCTGATGGCGAGACCCAGACCCGTGCCCCCATACTTGCGGGTCATCGAGCCATCGGCCTGCTCGAAGGCGGTGAACAGGCGTTTTTGATCCTCCGGGGCAATGCCGATGCCGGTATCTTGCACCTCGAAACGCAGTAGCGCATCAGTAGTGCTTTCTTCGGTCAGACGGGCGCGCACGGTGATGAGTCCCTGTTCAGTGAACTTGACGGCATTGCCGGTAAAGTTGAGCAGGACCTGCCCCAGTCGCACCGGGTCGCCTATAAATAGACGTTCGGCGATTTCTGGGGGAACGTCGATCCGCAATGCGAGCCCCTTATCCGTGACATTTTGATTGAGGAGATTCGTGAGGTTTCCCAGTACGGTACGAAGATTGAAGTTGATCTGTTCGAGGGTAAGTCGATCGGCTTCGATCTTGGATATGTCGAGGATGTCATTGATGACACCCAGCAGGTGCTGCGAGGCTTGGGTGGCCTTGCCGAGCTGATCGATCTGCTTGGGGTCGGATGAGCGGCGCAGCGCCATCGCAGTCATGCCGATGATGCCATTCAAGGGGGTGCGCAACTCGTGGCTCATGTTGGCCAGGAAGGTGCTCTTGGCCCGGCTGGCGGTTTCGGCGGCTTCCTTGGCAAGGGAGAGGGCGACGGTGCGTTCCTTCACTTTCTTTTCGAGACTGTCCCGTTCGCGCGCCAGTTCCTCGTTGAGATGCTGCTGCTCGGCATGTGCTGCCGAGAGCGCGGCTTCGCGCTCCTGCACGGCCGAGGCAAGATGATTGATGCTGATCGAGATTGTTTCGAGTTCATCGCCCGTTGCCACAGGGGCGCTGTGCGAGTAATCCTGTCGCCCGATCTTGTCGATCTGCGCCATCAGCGTGTTTAACGGTTGCACAGCGCCCCGCTGGATCAGGTAACGCATCGCCAGCGAAAATATCAAGGCCACCAAGACAAGAATCACCAGCAGTTGGTGCCGGTTGGCATCCAGCGTCGCATTCAAGCGGGTCTTGGCGAGGCTGGCGATGAAATACACCGGGCCATCTTTGGTTTCCCGCTTGAGAACGCTCAGGTAGCGGGCTTCATCCTCGATGACGTTCAGGCTGCCAAAATTCGCTTTGGCGTCGAGCAAGCCTGCATGGGTTTCACGGCTCTGATCGAAACTGGCGGCCAGATGGAGGTCCAGGTCGTGCGACAAGCGTTCAAAATACGCCGGGTCGAGCAGGGTGGAAAGTTCGACATGGGCGATCTGCTTGCCGGAGACGGTATCGAACAGGCTGCGATGCGACTTGATCACCACACTGTCGCCCTGGCGATGCCAGGTGATCATGCTGCCACTTTTGATTTCCTCCTGGCTATAAAAGGGGGCATGCTTTTGCGCCGGAAACTTGCTGGGAAAGTCGGTACTCTGACCATAGTCGCTCTCATTTTCAAGACGGCTGATGACCTTTTGCTCACTCCCCGCGAAGGACACATAGCCAATCCGATATATCTTATCTTCGCGCGTCACGTAGGCAATCAATTCGTCGTGCTGGTCGTAAAGTGCGATATCGTCCTTGAAGGAGAGCTTGACGCGCGCGAGCAATTCGCGGCTGATGCGCTTTTTTTCTTCGTCAATCAGGAAGACGTTGTAATTATTCTTGTCCTGGTAGTTGTTGATCATCTGGATTGAGGCGGCCATCGACTGATCGTTCTTGATGAAATCAGTCGCTTCCTGCAACTCGCGCTCGGTCTCCTGCAAGTTGAAGGTCAGGCGCTTGAAACCATGATCCATCTGCCGCTCGGTGGCTGCTAAAAAGCTCGCGCGGATGAAATGATCGAAATACAGCCCGAGCACGGCAACAACGAGCACCACGCCCGCAGTGAAGAGCAGCGTGAACTTGCCCGACAATGAAAACTGTCGCCAGCGTGTAAGTAGGGGGTCGGCCATGCAGTGAAGTATGCTCGAGCGGGGAGTCGCCGGATCAGAAGATTGGCGGCACTTGCTCGACGTTTTCTTTAGTGATCAGCTTGACCGGAATTGAGATGTGCTTCGGCACGGTCTTGCCAGCGATGATCGCGCGCGCGACCTCGACCGAGCGGGTTCCACCCAGCGGGAACAGCACTGAACCTGTCTGCGTGCCCAGTCGGATGGCCTCGCGCGCTTCGCTGGTGTAGTCGCAGCCGATCATGATGATCGAGCGTGCGTCGATCTTGTGCTTGTCGAGTACCATGCGCACGCCGCTCAGCATGCTGTCGCTCTCGGAAAAGATCGCATCGACGCGCACGCCTTCGGCAACCAGCGTTTCCATTTCCGTCAGGGCATCCTTGCGCAGATAGTTGCCGGTGCGCTTGATCACCTTGATGCCGGGGTGTTTGGCGATCTCGTCGAGAAAGCCTTTGCTGCGCAATTGGGTCACATCGGCTTTCTGCAGACCCTCGAACAGCAGCACCACTCCCTTGCCTTTCAGTTTTTCGCCGATATAGGCGGCTCCGACCGCGCCAATCTTGATGTTGTTGGAATTGATGAAGGTCGTATAGTCCTTGCCGGCAATGCCGCGGTCGAGAATGATCACGCGCACGCCGGCCTTCTGTGCCTTGCTGACCACTGGCACGACGGCGTTTGCGTCATTGGTGCCCACCACCAGAACACTGACCTTCTGCGCAATGAACTGCTCAATCTGATTGACCAGTAATGCGGTTTGGCCCCCAGCATCCGTAAAGGTAAAACTCAACTCGGGATACTTTGCCACCGCGTCACGCACCTCGGCTACCTGCGCCTTGCGAAAGTCATTCTGCAGGTCATCCTGCGCAAAGGCGATCACAGCTTTGTTGGCATCGGCAGAAATCGCCGCTCCGCTGAGCATCACCATAAACACCGCCATTAGTTGGCGAATCAGCAGCATCGACTCTCTCCCAGATGGTTCTGTCAATTTTAAATCTGCAACTTTAATGATGCTACCGGAATGGACCGGTCGACGATACGGCAATTTCTGCCGGTAATCACTCGGGATGGCGTATTTTCCGGTCAAAAATCACCATCCGCTTGCTGGCCTAAGTATTGCTTGATAACGAACTGCATTGCCGTATCGGGACGTGCAGCAATTGATCAGGAGAGTGGCATGATAGGCATCGGCACCATTATTAGCCTTGCAGCATCAGTATTTCAGGCCGTACAGGCCACGAACCGCTCAGACTCATCGGCGCCGAAGACAGACCAACTGTTTTCACAACTTGATGCTGCGGGGAAAGGTTCCATTGAAAGCGCCGACCTGCAGTCAGCTTTCGACAAGGTCGCGGCAACAGCGACTGCTAAAGTTGATCAACTCTTTGCCAAGCTTGATACCAATGGCGATGGCAAGGTAACGAAAGAAGAGTTTTCAAGTTCGATAAACCGGCTTGCCGAACAGCTTGACCAGCATTACATGCGTTTGCGCATGTATGGTGAGCAAACCAACAAGACCAGCTTCTCTCAGGATGAGCTGACCGGTTTGGCATCGAGTATTGCCAACAATTTCAGCAAAGCTGATGCGGATGGTGACGGCAGGATCAGCATCAAAGAAGCTGCCGACTTCGGGAAGGCTAATTCAACGGGCTCGTTGGTAGCCTCTTCGACTCCCCCAGCCGAAAGTAAGGATGTTGAGCTGATGCTGCAGGTGATGCGGTTGATGCAAGCCTACGGTACGCATCAAAGCGTAGCTGATAGTAGCGCTAGCAGTACGCCGAAAATATCGGCCTCCGCCTGATCATTTCACCTGCATGCCTGGCGTCGCACCGGCATCAGGTGAGAGGAGGTAAAGACCGGCGGTCTTTTTCTCGGGATCGGAGGCGGCGAGCACCATACCTTCGCTCATGCCGAACTTCATCTTGCGCGGCGCAAGGTTGGCGACCATGACGGTGAAGCGCCCAACCAGCGTGGCGGGATCGTAGGCCGACTTGATGCCGGCGAAGACCTGCCGGGTGCCGAGCGGGCCAAGATCGAGCGAGAGCTTCAGCAGTTTCTCTGCGCCCTCGACATGCTCTGCATTGGCGATAAGCGCGATGCGCAGGTCGACCTTCGCAAAATCGTCGATGCTGATGTGGTTGGCTTGTTGCATTTTTTCTTCGGCCTGTTGCTGGTGTTGGGCATGCCGCTGCAGCGATTGTGTATCGGCCGGAACGGCCGCAGGGGCCAGCGATTCACGATTGGCGGCGAGCAGCGCGTCGATCTGCTTGCCCTCGATGCGCGTCATCAGATGCTCATAGGGATTGATGACATGCGCGGGGGGGAGCAGGTGACCGGCGTCGGCCCAGTGCAGTGGCGCAATATTGAGAAACTCTTCGGCGCGCTGGGCCAACTTGGGCAGCACCGGCTTGAGGTAAAGCGTGAGCAGGCGGAAGGCGTTGATCAGCGCGGTACAGACATAGTGCAACCGATCCGCGTGTTCGCCAGATTTCGCGAGTTGCCAGGGTTGATTCTTGTCGACAAACTGATTGATCTGGTCGGCCAGCGCCATGACGCGACGTAGCGCCCGGGCGAAGTCGCGAGCCTCGTAATACCCGGCGATTTCTTCGGCAGCTTCGAGCACGCCGGGCAGATCGGCAGAGAACTCGTCGGTAAAGTGTGCATGCAGGAGTTTGCCTTCAAAGCGCTTGGCGATGAAGCCGGCAGCGCGGCTGGCAATATTGATGTATTTGCCGACGAGATCGCTATTCACCCGGCTGACGAAATCGTCGAGGTTGAGGTCGAGGTCCTCCATCGTGCCGTTGAGCTTGGCAGCGAAGTAGTAGCGCAACCATTCAGGGTTCAAGCCTTGGTCGAGATACGACTCGGCGGTGATGAAGGTACCCCGCGACTTCGACATCTTGGCGCCATCAACCGTCAGAAAGCCGTGGGCGAAGACGCTGGTCGGCGTGCGGTAGCCGGCTTGCTCGAGCTCGGCCGGCCAGAACAGGGCGTGAAAGTAAAGAATATCCTTGCCGACGAAGTGATACAGCTCGGCCTTGGAATCCTTCGCCCAGTAGTCGTCGAAGTTCAGATTCTTGCGCTTGCAGAGGTTCTGGAAGGAACCCATGTAGCCGATCGGCGCATCGAGCCAAACGTAGAAATATTTTCCCGGCGCATCCGGGATTTCGAAACCGAAGTACGGCGCATCGCGCGAAATGTCCCAGTCCGTCAGCTTGTTGTCGCCCGGCTCGCCCAGCCATTCCTGCAGCTTGTTCACGGCTTCAGGCTGGGCTTTGCAGACCTCCCTCGTCGCGCGTCGCAGAAAGGCCTGGCAACTTGGATCGGAGAGCTTGAAGAAGTAATGGTCGGATGACTTGAGCTCCGGCTTCGCGCCCGACACGGCCGACAGCGGATTCTTCAACTCGGTTGGTGCGTAGGCAGCGCCGCAGGCTTCGCAACTGTCGCCATACTGATCCGCCGCCCCACACTTTGGACATTCGCCCTTGATGTAACGATCCGGCAGGAACATCTTTTTCACCGGGTCGTAGAACTGCTCGATCGCACGCACCTCGATCAAGCCGGCGGCCTTCAGCTTCTTGTAGATATCCTCGGCGTAGAAACGCGTTTCGTCACTGTGCGTGGAGTGGTAATTGTCGAAAGCGACATGGAAACCGGCAAAATCGCGGCTATGCTCGTCATGCACGCGCCGGATCAGCTGCTCCGGACTGATACCCTCCTTCTCGGCGCGCAGCATGATCGGCGTGCCGTGGGTATCGTCGGCGCAAACATACCAGCACTCGTTGCCCCGCATCTTCTGGAAACGCGCCCAGATGTCGGTCTGGATGTATTCGACCAGATGGCCGAGGTGGATCGCGCCGTTGGCGTATGGCAGGGCGGAGGTAACGAGAATCTTGCGTACAGTCATAACAATAACCGGATGAATTTATTGACGGATTCTAGCAGTCGGTGCCGTCTCCATGATGGCGGCGTGCCGGCTAACGCCGTCCCGCCGGAGCCGACTTTTGCGCCGGCAAGGCTTGAATGACGTGCCAGCGCCCCCATCTGCGGGAGCATTGTTCATTGCCTGATAAAATTTGTCAGACATTCACCCCCCCCCATCCCCACGAGGTTTCCCCATGTCTTTGACCGAACAGTCCATCCAGGCAGCCCTGCAAGCGGTAGTCGATTCCAACACCGGCAAGGATCTCGTCACCAGCCGCAGCGCGAAGAACATCAAGATCAGCGGCGCAGATGTGTCCGTCGATGTCGAACTGGGCTATCCGGCCAAGAGCCAGATCGAGGCGATGCGGAAGACGGTCATTGACGCGATCAAGGGCGTCGCCGGTGTCGGCAACGTATCCGCCAACGTCTATCAGAAAATCGTTTCGCATGCGGTACAAAAAGGCGTCAAGCTGGTGCCGGGGGTAAAGAACATCATCGCCGTGGCTTCAGGCAAGGGCGGCGTCGGTAAATCGACTACCGCCGTTAACCTGGCGCTGGCGCTGTCCGCCGAAGGCGCGAGTGTCGGCATTCTTGACGCCGACATCTACGGCCCCTCGCAGCCGCAGATGCTGGGCATCCCCAACAGTCAGCCGGAATCGACTGATGGCAAGAAGCTCCAGCCGATGGAGGCCCACGGCATCCAGGCGATGTCGATCGGTTTCCTCATCGACCCCGAGACCCCGATGGTCTGGCGCGGCCCGATGGTAACGCAGGCACTGACCCAGCTACTCGGCGACACCAACTGGCGCGAGCTTGATTACCTGGTGGCTGATCTGCCGCCCGGCACGGGTGACATCCAGCTGACGCTGGCGCAGCAAGTGCCGGTCACCGGCGCGATCATCGTCACCACGCCGCAAGACATCGCCCTGCTCGACGCGCGCAAGGGCCTCAAGATGTTCGATAAGGTCGGCATCCCGATTCTTGGCATCGTCGAGAACATGAGCATTCACATCTGCTCGAAGTGCGGCCACGAGGAGCATATCTTCGGTTCCGGCGGCGGCGACAAGATGTCTACCGACTACGAGGTGGAAATGCTCGGCGCCCTGCCGCTCGACATCAAGATTCGCGAACAGGTTGACTCCGGCAGGCCCACCGTGGTCGCCGATCCTGACGGCCGCGTCGCCGAGATCTACAAGGGCATCGCCCGTCGTATCGCCATCAAGATCGCCGAGCAGGCCAAGGACCACAGCGCCAAGTTCCCGAGCATCGTCATCCAGAACACCTGATCCGTTTCCTTGGCGGGTCGGTCATGTGCCGTCCCGCCAGCGCCGACTTTTGCGAGAGATTTGATCGCCGGTTGGCAGCCTTTGCTGAGAGTTCAGGAAATTGCGCTAAAGATCGGCACGATTCCGCCGATAGCACAACGTAATATCTCCGAACAAAAAGGAAAGGTGCATCATGAAAAATGGCATGGTTTTTGCCCCCCCCCCCCCCCGCAACTCCCTCCTTCTGCTGAGTAGCATTTTCTCGCTGACGGTTTTATCCGGGTGCGCCACTCAGTGCTGCGTCGCTCCGCCACCAGCACCAGTGCCCTTGGTGGCGACACCCACCAAATTGATGGCCACGGGATACGGTAGTCCCGGCAGTTACTCCCAGTACACAACCAGCCAACGGAAGCTCATGGCCATCCGGGCGGCTCAAGTAGACGCCTATCGCAACCTCGCCGAGCGCGTCCATGGCTTTCGGGTTTCGGGCAGCACTTCTGTTTCTGCGTTCGTCACGCAAAGCGATACGGTTCGCTCCTATGTCGATGCATTCATCCGCGGTGCCCGCGTGGTCAATACCGCCACAATCGCCGACGACAACGTAGAAGTCACGGTCGAGATCGATCTGACACCGCAATTTCTCCAATGCTTCACTTACGGTGGAGGATGCGCTGCTCAGCCGCACGTCGTCACCACCTACCCGACCTGCGCCGCGTACGGTTGCGTAGCGCCCAGCGCCAACTACTACAGCTTCTGATCCGTGTCGCGACGAAGCACTGTCGTGCGGACATGCGGCAGCTTTCTGCTGTGCGCTTTGCTGTTGCCTCTTTGGGCCTTGGCTCAAGAGGTGATGGTCGAGGGGCAGGCGTTGATCCGCAATGGCGATATGGGGCAAGCCCGCGAATTGGCCTTGCAGCGTGCGCTTGGTCAAGCGGCGGCATCCGGTTCCGCGCGCATCAGTTCCGTAGCGCAAAGTCAGCCCGGTACGGTACAGGATTCGACACGACTGGCGGCGACAGCGTGCACAAAAAGCTCACGCATCCTGGGCGAATCGATCAATGGCGAACAACTCACCTTGAACGTGGCCGTCACTCTCGATCAAGCACCGGATTGCACACCACGGTGCCAGCCCGGATACACCAATAAAGTAGTGGTCACCGGCATCGCCATGGAGTTTCCGGAACAGATCGAACGCAAAGAGACGTCAACCATTGTCTACGCCACGGCAATCGAACTGGCGCGCAAGCTTAAGAACCAGAACCACCTGCTCGTCGATCATGATGAAGGGATGTTTCCATATTCTTCCCCTGCCCGTGCACCGGAGCCTTTTCTGCTTCCGGGCGACAAGGAAAGCCGTTTTGTCTCACTGGCGAAGTCGCGGCGAGCCCAATATGTCATTTCCGGCATCTATCGCGATTTCGCCATACGCCGGGAGTGGTTGGCATTCTCGAAGCGGGTGATAGTTATCGATATCTATATTCATGATGGCGCGAACGGCACCTTACTCGCGCAACGACGCTTTTCGCGCACGGCGAGCGGCGACGTAACGCTGAAAACTTCGCCGCCCATCGGCAGCGAAGTTTTCTACGCTACCGACCTTGGACGTGCCTGGGGGGCGCTGCTGGACGAGATCGCCATATGGACGACCGATAACGCAGCCTGTCTGCCCTTCATCGCTCGCGTATTGAAGGTCGAGAGCGGACAGATTTTTCTCGACATGGGCGCGGAAGCGGGCATCGCGACGGGAAACACACTGCGCCTACATACTTTGAAAGAGCCGCCAGTCATGACTTCGACCGGACTCCTGCTGGGACAGGAAAAGCAACTCGGCATAAAGCTGAACTTGAAATCTGTTTATCCGGGATTCTCGATCGCAGAAGTGGCCGAAGTGGGATTCAGCCTGAAAATTCGGCCGGGCGACTTGCTGTACCTGCAATAATCCACGCCACACTTGGCCACGCGCCGTCCCTCCAGCGCCGGCCTTGTCCAGTGACGACTGATGTGGCTTACAAACTGTTACAGTTGTCGGGTCATCGACTCCCGCCCCCCTTCGTTATTAGGAGCAGGCGCATGTGCGCTGATGACCCAACGAGAGGAAATAAAATGTCCAAGCTGCTTGCCACCCTGATTGCCGGTCTGTTTGCTGTCTCTGCCTTCGCTGCCGATGCCCCCAAGCCGGCTGCGCCCGAGGCCAAGCCTGCCGTTGCCGCTACCGCACCGGAAGCGAAGCCGGCCGCCGCTGCGCCGCAAGCTACTGCACAACCGGCTGCTCAAGCCGAGAAGAAGGCCGTCAAGAAGCACAAGAAAGCTGCTGCGACACCGGCCACACCGGCGGCTCCCGCAACCCCCGCAGCTCCAGTCACGCCCGCGACCAAGTAAGTTTGCGTGGCGCGCAAAACGCTCCCCCTCCAAGCGGGAGCGTTTTCTATTTGCGCCAGAAGGTCGGGGTCAGCAAGACGAAGATGGTCATCACCTCAAGGCGGCCGACCAGCATGGCGAGTGAGCAAATCCAGACCTGAAAATCGTTCAGCGCCTGGTAGTTCTGTGCCGGGCCGACGACATTGAGTCCGGGGCCAGCGTTGTTGATGCAGGCGACGATGGCAGAGATCGACGAGGTGAAGTCGAGTCCCGAGGCGACGAGCAGGAAGGTGAGCTCTCCCATGGTCAGGATGTAAAGAAAGATGAAGCCCAGCACCGCGCTGGCAATTTGCTGAGGTACGACGGTATCGCCGACACGCAACGGCGCCACGATCTGGGGATGGACCAAACGTTTCAACTCGATCAGCGCCTGTTGCGCGAGGATCAGCGTGCGGATCATCTTGATGCCACCACCGGTCGAGCCCGAACTCACCGTGACGCAGGAAAGGAACAGCATCCATAGTGGCACGAAGATCGGCCACTTGTCGTAGTCCTGGCTGGCGAAGCCGCAATCGGTGGCGATCGACACCAGATTGAAGGCAACATGTCGCAAATTGGTCAGAAAGTCGGGATAGACCTCGTGGTAATCAAGGTAGGCGGCGCAGATCAAGGTCGAGCTGACGATGGTCACGACCACGCCCTTCGCCTCCGGGTCGTGCAGATAGACCTTCAGCGAACGTTCACGCCAGACGAGGAAATGGGTCGCGAAATTGAGCGCGGCGACCATCATGAAGAAGATCAATACGGCCTCGATGGCGGGCGAATCGAAATGGCCTATAGAGTCGTCATAGGTCGAAAATCCGCCCAAACCCATCGCCGCAAAGGCATGGCAGATGGCATCGAGCCAGTTCATGCCGACGGCCTTCAATGAGAGGATGCAGGCGATGGTGATGACGAAGTAGACCAGCCAGAGCGCCTTGGCAGTGTCGCCGATCCGCGCGGTCAGCTTGGAATCCTTGTTGATGCCGGTCACCTCGGCTTTGTAGAGCTGCATGCCGCCGACACCCAGTAAAGGCAAAATGGCCACGGCCAGTACGATGATTCCCATGCCGCCGAGCCAGTTGAGTTCATGGCGCCAGATATTGACGGCAGGCGGCAGATGTTCCAGTCCGGTAAGCACCGTGGCGCCCGTCGTGCTCAGGCCCGACATGGTCTCGAAGAATGCATCGGTGAAAGACAGGCCGTCGATGACCAACATCAGCGGCATAGTGGCGATGGCGGACATTAGTATCCAAGCGAGTGTGACCAGCAGGAAGCCGTCGCGCGGCTTGAGTTCGCGCCGGTTACGCCAGCCGGCTACAAACAGGAGAGCCCCCAACCCGAAAGCGGCCACCATGGCATCGACGAACTCCATCCAGGTGCCGTCGGCGTAGATGAGCGAAGCGGCAATCGGCATCAGGTAACTGATGCTGAAGAACATCAGCAGCGCACCGAGGACGTGGAGTACCGGAAGTAGCCGGAACAGCATCAGAGAAACCCAGCAGAAACCTGGAAAAGTTTTTCAACTTCGGTGACCTGGCGCTTGCGCATGCAGAAGATGATGATGTGGTCGTCAGGCTCGATTACCGTGTCGTGATGCGGGATGATGACGTGGTTGACCCAGTCATCGACAAGGAAGCCTTCTCTCATCACGACTTCCGATTCACGGCCGCGCCGCACAATGGCGCCAATATGTACCCCCTTAATTTGCGTTAGTTCGTCGATGCGACGGCCAACGACCTTGGAGGTTTTCTTGTCACCGTGGGCGATCAATTCGAGTGCCTCGGCCGCGCCGCGCCGCAGGCTATGCACCTTAGCGACGTCGCCGCGGCGAACATGGGTCAGCAGGGCGCCTATGGAAACCTGGGCCGGTGACAGGCCGATGTCGATTGGGCCGCCTTGCACCATGTCAGCGTATGCGCGACGGTTGATCAGCGCCAGCACACGTTTGCAACCGAGCCGCTTGGCCAGCGAGGCGGCCATGATGTTGTCTTCGTCATCGTTAGTCAGCGCGAGAAACATGTCGATCTCGTCGATGTTTTCCTGTGCCAACAGGTTCTCGTCGGTGGCCTCGCCATGCAGCACCAGCGTATCGGTGAGTTTGCCGGCAACGATCTCGGCACGCTGCCGGTCGCGTTCAATGAGTTTGACGGCATACCTGTTGCCCAGTGTTGATGCAACACGCAAGCCGATGTTGCCACCGCCGGCGATCATCACGCGCTTCACCGGTTCGAGCATGCGCCGCAACTCTTGCAACACGAGCCGAATATGGCCGGTGGCGGCCAGGACGAAGACCTCATCGCCTGGCTCGACAACTGTATGTCCGTCTGGATCAAGCGGCTGATGTTCACGAAAGATGGCAGCGATGCGCGCATCGGCACCTTCCGGCAGATGTTCGCGCATGGCGCGGATCGGCTTGCCCACCAGCAAGCCGCCCTGATAGGCGCGCACGCCGACGAGCGTGACCAGCCCATTGGCGAATTCGAGCACCTGCAAGGCTTCGGGAAATTCGATCAGCTTGACGATGTAGTCGGTGATGTCCTGCTCGGGGCAGATGGCGTAATCGACGGCAAAGTTGTCGTTCGACAACAGTACGGGGTCGAGAAAGTCCTGCGAGCGCAGGCGCGCGATGCGCGTCGGCACATGAAACAGGTTGCGCGCGATCTTGCAGGCGACCAGATTGGTCTGGTCGGATTGCGTTACCGCTACCAGCATGTCGGCATCCTCGATACCGGCTTCCTTCAGTACCGAGGGGTAAGCGGCGTTACCGGCTACCGTGCGTACGTCGTAGCGGTCGGCCAGATCGGCGAGCGCCTCACGATTCTGGTCAACGATGGTAATGTCATTGGCTTCAGAGGACAGTGCTTCGGCTACCGAGGCGCCGACCTGGCCGGCACCGAGAATTACGATGCGCATGCTTCATTCCTCGCTATCTTTCGGTGCGTTGCGCAGACCGAGATCCTTCAGCTTGCGATAAAGGTGAGTGCGTTCGAGACCCGTTGCTTCAGCCAGGCGCGTCATGCTGCCACCCTCAAGCTTGAGGTGGTATTCGAAGTAAAGCCGCTCGAACATTTCGCGTGCTTCCCGCAGCGGCAAGACCAGCATCTCGGGCAGGAGACCGGGCGGTACTTCAGGCAGCCCCGTCGTGCCCGGTGTCAGAAGATGTTGCACATCTTCGGCGCTGATTTCTTCCTCCAGTGCAGCGAGCGCCAGCGATTTGACGGTACTCTTCAACTGCACATAACCCTCGGCCCAGGGATGTTGGCGCAGCGCGTTCTGCGCCGCAACCGACAGACGCCGGCCGGGGGCTTCACCGTCTTCGACCAGTTGGGCGAGGATGTGGGTGGCCAGGTCAGGGATGTCGTCTTTCAGTTCGGCAAGCGAGGGCAGGCCGATGCTGACGTCGAACAGGGTTTTCAGTGGGCCTTCTTCCCAACCCAGCGCCGCCAGCGCAGTGGCATCCTGCGTGGTGGCGACGATCAGCCGCAGGTTGTATTTTTCGATGCGTTCGAGCGCGAAGGCGAGGTTTTTTTGCTGCAGGCGGGTCAGGCGCGCCAACTCGCCGCAATACAGCACACCGCCATTCGCTGCGGCCAGCAACTCGAGAGTGAGCGGTGTCGAGTCATTGCTCAGGTCGATCCAGTTTTTGCCGGGCGTTTGCAGGGTGTGCGCCGCCAGCTCGACGATAGAGCTGGCCGGTGCGCGCAGCAGCAGGCTACGGCTCTTCGCCACCACTTGTTCGAGACGACGGCGCAGATCTTTCAGCGCCGGCGAGCGCGGGAAGGCGGCGAGCGAAAGCACGCTGCCCGCCTTGGTGGCGCGCTCAAGCCCGTGCTTGACGGCGGCCAGCAGCTTTTGCAT
>CAIYZZ010000239.1 GCA_903930805.1 uncultured Rhodocyclaceae bacterium
CGCCAGTGGCACCCTCATGTCGGCGTTTTCGCTATCGACCGTGGCGGGCGTGCCGCTCTCGCTGTTCCTCGCCAATGCCTTCGGCTGGCGCGTACCATTTTTCTTCATTGCCGCATTGAGCGTCGCACTCCTGTTGCTCGGCCTGCGACAACTACCCGTGCTGCGCGGTCACCTGCCCACGGCCATCGTCGGCGAGGCCGAGCGCGCGCATCCGCTCGCGGCAATGGGCCAGGTGCTGAGTGAGGCCAACCATTGGCGCGCGCTGGCTTTCATGGGGTTGGCGATCTTCTCCGGCTTCACGGTGATTCCCTACATCACCATCTACGCGACAGCAAACGTCGGCATCCGCCAGGAAGACGTCCCCTACCTGTATCTGGCCGGCGGCTGCGCCACCTTCTTTACTTCACGCTGGATCGGGCGGCGCACCGACCTCTGGGGCAAGGTGCGCACCTATCGCATCGTCGCGGTTTGCTCGCTGCTGCCGCTCTTCATCCAGACCCATCTGCCGCCGGCACCGCTGTGGCTGATGATCGTCTGCACCACCCTTTTTTTCATCCTCGTGCCCGGTCGCATGGTACCGGTCATGGCGATCCTGACCTCCGCCGTGCAACCGCGCTTGCGCGGCACCTTCCTCGCCATGAATGCCTCGGTGCAAAATCTCTGCTCCGGCCTGGCGGCTTATCTCGGTGGCACGATGATCGTATCGGACGCGAATGGGCAACTAGTCGGCTATGGCAATGTCGGCTTGCTGGCGATGGGCGCAACACTCCTCGCCATCGCCTTTGCCGGGACCATACGCATGCACACCAGCCGGACTGACGCCGTCCCGCCAACGCCGACTATTTAAGGTTCGGCTGGCGGTAATTGCTGTGCGAGTTGGTCGATCAAAGGGCGCAGGCATCCCTCCAGTTGCGTCAGCAAGCTATCCAGCGGCTCGCGTTGCTGCCCTTCGATCAATGCCTGTTCGAGCATGGCAGCGTCCTGTTGAATCTTCACGGCACCGAGGGTGCCGGCACTGCCCTTCAGCGAATGCGCCAGCCGACGTGCAGTTGCCAGGTCGCCCGCAGCGATCGCGGTCGAGATTCTCAGCGTTACATCAGCTTCCTGGGCCGAGAATTTGCGCAACAACGAAACATACATGGCCTGTTTGCCTCTCACCGACTTCAGGCCCAGTGCCACATCGAGCCCGTCGATTTGAGGCATGGGGAGGGAGGGTGCGGCCGTGGGTATGTCTGCAGCAATGACCGTGACCGCCATCGGTTGGGGTGGTACCCATACGAGCAGTTTGTCCCACAATTCATCCGGATCGATCGGCTTGGCAATATGATCGTTCATGCCGGCGTCAAGGCAGCGCTGCCGGTCTGACTGCATGGCATTGGCCGTCATGGCGACAATCGGTAACCCGGAAAACCCCGGTAGCCGGCGAATTTCACGCGTGGCGGTCAAGCCATCCATCACCGGCATCTGCATGTCCATCAACACGATTGAGTAATTCATCGCGCATACCATCCGCACGGCTTCAATCCCATCGGTAGCGACCTCCACCGCGAGCCCAGCGTCCAGCAGCAGTTCGGTTGCCACCTCTCGATTCAGTTCGTTGTCCTCTACTAGCAGGACCCGCGCACCGCGAATTGCCGCGAGCCGATGCCGTGCTGATGACGGCGCGATGCGGGGTGGTTTCCTGCGCGATTCCTGAGCGCCCAGAGCGCTCATGGCACTATCGAACAGGGTAGAGGCTGCCACCGGCTTGATCATCACATCCTCGATGCCGGTTTGCTGCGCGAGGAGCAGTAGATCCTCGCGCCCGAAAGCAGTGACCATGATGAGCCTGGGGGTCGGCGAAAGTCCGAGGGCCTTGATCTGGCGCGCGGCTTCGATGCCGTCCATCTCTGGCATCTGCCAATCGAGGAACACGATCTCGTAGGGGCGGGCAGCAACAATTGCATCGCGCACGGCCACGACCGCATCCGCGCCCGAAGCCACCTCGCTAACCTCGAATGACATGCTGACTAACAGTCCG
>CAIYZZ010000240.1 GCA_903930805.1 uncultured Rhodocyclaceae bacterium
CACTGCGAGCCTCAAAGGCGCGCAGTTCTGCGTGGGCTACGGCACTAGCGCCGAGCAGATGATCGCCGTAGGTACGATGCGAGTGGTCGCCACCATTCCCGATCCGAATGCGACCGGTGCGGTCGCGCCGAGTTGCCTCGTCCCTGGTCCGTCCTTGAGCTACGGCTTGCCGTTGCCACAGGGCTGGAACCTGCTTGGCAACAGCCTCGATCAGGCGCTTTTCGTGGTTTCCCTGTACGGTGATCCGGACACGGTGACCTCGGTGTGGAAGTGGGATGTCAATACGCTCGTCTGGCAGTTCTACACCCCGCTGATGGACGCGCCCACGCTGCAGACTTACGCAACTGGAAAGGGCTACGGCGTGCTAAGCGTGATCAATCCCGGCGATGGCTATTGGGTGAATGCGAAAGCACAACCGGCCCTCGGCACGCAATCGGGGCCGTCGTTTGCGCTGACGTTGGCCAATTTGACTAAGGGCTGGAACCTAGTAGCCACGGGCATTGACCTCACGCCCTCAGTGTTCAACGCAAACCTCAGAGCCAGTCTATTCGGGACCGACTTAACCACGCTGTGGGCGTGGGACAACCCGTCATCAAGCTGGTATTTCTACGCGCCGTCGCTCGAAGCACAAGGCGGGACTGCGCTCTCCGGATATATCGCGAGCAAGGGCTATCTCGATTTCGGCGCCAAGACTCTGGGCAACGGCACTGGTTTCTGGGTAAATCGCTGAAAACCCCAAGGCGATGCTCTGAGATTGTATATGCACCAGATCGTGTGACCGCTGTCTGCGGCGCACCCGCCACTCGAAAGCCTGACTCTGAGGGTTTTCGAGCTTGCATACTGGCCGATGGCCGTCCGCCAACCCAGGTGGTAGATCCACCCGAAATAGCATATTGCCCCGCACAATGCAATCACACTCAATCGCTGCTTTCGATTGCCCCCAGAACTCCGACCAGCCTCTGTCCGAGAGGTCAGTTGGGGGAGGCAAATCTGTTTTGGCTGTCCATAAACGCGAAGCCCCACGATGATCTCGCAGGGCTACGTTGAAATACCATTTGCTACCGCTACATTTCGTCACGCACAGTGACGTATGCCAGCCATGACTGGCTTTAGGGTCGCGCTGTAATAGGCCTCATCAATAGCTTGCCTCCCATTCGAGACTACAAACCTAGCTGGAATATCTGCTGCGTCACTCTGGTCAAGGCAAACCTCAAACACTTGGTTGAGGGTGGTCATCTTCCGCCCGCATCAGGTACACCCGGCATAAGGGGCGCGCACAACAGCGGATCTTGGTCGATAACGCGTGGGTATCTTTGTGTTTGAAAGCTGCCTTGGCCAGAAGAACGAAGTCAATTTCAGTAAAGACAATACAGTGCAAAAGTGGATGTTTCCTTTATCTCATACCGGCCCACTCAACAAAGCTACGAACAGACCACCAATCACATCTGACCTCCTTTATACAACTGTAGTACACAGCACATATGGGTGGACGAGTTTGACAATGATCAATTCGGCAACAAATTGATTTGCACACCGAACGGTCACGATGCACGTCCACGATGGAGCCCCGCGAGTAGGAGCAAGGCACCACTGGGGAGTGGGTTTGCAGTTTCTTCCTTCGGTACAGTGCTTGCGGCCGCGGTTACGGTTACAAAGCGCCCGACCCTGGGTAGAACCGCGCCCTCTGCTTAGCCCACTCCGCCGGGAACGGACCCATCAGATCTTTCATCGTGAGGTGTGCTGGCTGCAGGCCCACCATGATCGCTTCGACGATGTCAGGGGCTAGCAATGCCAGCCGCACCAGCCGACTGATGTAGGTCGGGTTGAGGTTCTCGGCCTTCGCCAGGTCACCCAGCGTGGTGTAATCACCGTCCTCGAGCATGCGTTGCCAGCGAAACCCGCGGGCGATTACCTTGATCATGCTGTTGTCAATGGTGACCTCGCGGCGTTGAACGGCACGGGAGCCATCTGGCATGACCATCACGGACTTGCCGCCACGACGGCGAAAGTTCATCGGAACGTGGGTGCTGAAATCGATATCTTGTTTCATGCGGCCTTTAAGGTGTTGCGCAGCAGGTGGGTCATGCCTTCAGCCTTCCACGCGATGTTGACGCCGTCCCGGCGTACCGTGATC
>CAIYZZ010000241.1 GCA_903930805.1 uncultured Rhodocyclaceae bacterium
GAACCAATTCCATACAGACCATTGGATTCAGATACGTTTCCATAGAGTGTGCCTAATGTCATATCGTATCCTTAGACGTAGAAATTAGGGGCTTTCGCCTTTGTTCCAATTCCTGTTGATTGATAGTGTAAATCCACAAAATGAATGAATGGTTCTGTGATTGTTCCGGTAATCGTTGGGATTGCTGTTTGTACCCAATTAGCCAACAAGATACCGTCAATCTCAATCAATGCTGTATCAAGCAAGGTCGCAGACCCGCCAGCAGACGATAGTTGAACCTCTGTAATCATGTGTTGATAACGTGGGGTAGTTGCGATGTTGACAGTAGCATACGTCACAGGTATATCTTTTTCAGCTTGGAAAGCAGCCTGATTGTGACCTTTAGCGTAGATGTACTTAAAAGCACCTGTGAAGTTTCCACTGATTACGGTTCCAATATGTGACCAATGAACGTGAATGTAAAGATCAGTCCCCGGCACATAGTCATGGGGAATATGGAACTTCCCATCCACTTCATCGTTTACAGAAAACGAATAATCTCTAATCGTATTACGATAGATATTCAATGAACCCGGCACAGCAGAAGCGTAGTTCAAAATACCTTCTTTATCTCGCCAAGGGAATGTAGGAGTTGATGTGTCTACCTTTACACCATAACCTGAAGCCTTGGGAAAGATGTTGAACGTAGAACCGACAATCGCAGGAGTTGCTACCCCAACCGTTGCACCTTCAATAGTGCCACCAGTGATAGCTGCATTGGCTTCTTGTGTGAAAGCGTTGAAATTTGCCGCTGTAGGTATGTCACCTGTTGCGTAAACTGTTTTCGGCATACTATTTTCCTTTAAGCCAAGGCACTGGTGCCAATAACAAATGTAGATCCAATCATTCCAGGATCACCAATATTTGAAGGTTCCAGCAGAATCAGCCCATTATTTTCCTGGAGCAGACTGCCACCACTTTCCAGTAACAGTACAGGGTGGTTAACTTTACCTGTCAAAAAACCTGTACTATTCCAAAGTAAAAGATTCCGCCGCCGTTGCTGCGGAGTGTCTTCATACAGATGTCGGATACGCATGATTAACTCAGCGTCAGCACAAGTGTAATGTCGTAAGTCGCGCCACTGATAGCATCGGCGCTAGATAAAAGTATGTCCCCGGTTCCGCCAGCACTGCCAGGATCGCTCAGAAAACCAAGCATACCGAACTCGGAATACCCATTTCCCTGCGCGAGCACAGAGATCGTATCATCCGTGGTATGATCCCAGTAAAGACGAACCGAAGTAAAACCCTGAATCGACCACTGAATTTCCTTCACGCTTGTCCGCGTCGGAGCAACTCCGTTCCCCAGGTCCAGTGTTGAAATGTCGACTTTCTGCACCAGCGTTTCACCAGTTCCGTCAGAGATGCCGGTCAGATGCGCGATGTAGTAACGCGGTCCAGTTGCGATGACTTGTGTGGTAACTGTATCTGCCATAATAGGCTCCTAGTAAGGGGCCGAAGCCCCGTTGGTTTAGCGTTCTTTGGCAACGAAGATATAGTCAGTCGTCATAGTTTTTGCGGCAGCTTCTCCATTCGCCATGCCAAAGCTAACAGTAACAGCACCCGCCGGAAGTGTTGCGATGGTCATGCGACCTGCCAAGACGCCGTCGATGAAGTACTGGGCTTCCGTGCCACCATCATAGTAATACGACAACTCCACCATCGTAGCCGCGGTCAGTGTACCAATCGCCGCCGCGGTCGTCGCAGCAGATCCAGTCATGGAGATGAAACTGTAAGTTGCTGCACCATCCGGCTTCAGGAAATACATACCGTTGCTGACGGCCAGGGGAGTCGTATCAACCACCTGCAGACCAAACACGATGCTGCTTTCTGTTGCATCAGACACCTGGAAACGCGCCTTGAACCAGACTTTCTTACCACTCTCGAAGGAGAAGCTCGCTCCAGTCTTTTGCAGGTACGCAGAGTCTGCGATCCCTGCTGTATTCGTCTGAAGAATCGCGCCACCTTCAACCGCTGCAACGGCAATCGTAGGCGTAACACCTACATTTGTAACGGTCCAGTCTGCCGCCGTGAAGGTATCGAAATCATCGAAAAAGGTATGAAACTTCGTAGGGTCTAACTGCCCCATCATATTCAAAGGAGTATTCCCCGAACTCGTATTCAGACCATTAGAAAACCGACTTGGTGCACCCATCATATTCTCCTAGTTACGTTCTTCCGAACGGGATTTCTCCCGTAACTGCTGGAAAGCGCCAGCACGCTTACTGACAAAATCTTGTTGATATGTGCGGGAATTATGGTGAAATAATCCGCGCACATATGGGCAAGACCTTAAGGTCCGTTACTACCGAAGATCCCACGAGGATCGGTACAACCAACGCTCAGGCGCATATAGCTCGCGGCCTTGGCGTTCTTGGTATCAAAGTCGTTGTCTTGGTCAAACATCGGCTCATCGCGCCAGAAGAACGTCATACCGTTCGGGCAGTTCGTCCGAATGAACCAAGCATGAGCACTGGTGAAGTAGTGATTCATCTTGATCCCCTTGGGGAACGCGTTTGTAGCCTTCAACACGTTGATCGCATTGTTAGCATTGTGGGACTGCAACACCGATTGGAGAATCCGATTCGCGTTGTACCATTCCTGGCGGCTGATGTGCAACGATTCCGGCATGATGTTGATCAGCAAGCCCGTGTCGTTCTGCGTACCCATGATCTGGATCGTGAGATCCTCGAGGGCCGCTTCGGACAGATCCGCCGCCGGAGACAGCGCGTTGCTGTAAGTACCGCCGGTTGCGTTGATGTGGGCTGTCGAGACCAGCGATGCGTTGTCACCCGTAGTGAAATACGTTGTTGCAAACGCATTGTTGTAGGGGAACGCACCGATGTTTTCCACCGTCTGATTCATCGAGAACGCATTGGCTTCTGCGCGGCGCGTCGCAACTTCTTTGTACTGATTGTCACGCAATTCTTCGAAAGTCACAATGTAACCGAGCGCATAGGCGATATGCGTGTAGGTGTTCACGACGCCCTGGATTTCAGAGTCGTACGTGACTGGAGCACCTTGGCCCTTGACGGGAGCAAGACCGAACGGAGTGACTTGCACGCCTTGTTCGTAAGCCTTGTCGGAGGTCTTGATGTCGTACAGATCCACGTATTCTTTTTCGTGTGAGTCGTACACCTGGCCCCAGGTCGTATAAACGCCGGGCCACAGTAGTTTCGGATGGGAACCTGTGTTGATTACACCGCCTGCCATGATTTCTCTCCTTAGACGCCAGCGGCGCCAGTACCTGTGCCGAGTTCATGCACATTGATTTTGACGAGGTGCTTGGCGTAGGCGCCAAACGCGTTTCCTTGGCGGCGAACCAGGCCCATCAGACGCAGCTGAAGGGTAGCCGTTGTATTGGGAGTAGCGCCAGAAGCACTAGCCAACAACCAGCCAGACACGAAACCGTTACCGGCTGCGAGGATTGGCACAGTGTTCAGACCGATGGCAGTTGCAGCCAAAGCTGTTCCGTTCGACTGTTCTTGGATTTCAAACAACACATTCGGATCATCCACGACCATTGCATACCAGTCCGTAGTCTGGGCAGCTGCGGGGCGATAGCTGATATTCGGGTTGACGATGTTGGCGATGAGGCCTTCCGACGAACCGATACCGACAATCACTCCACGAAGTGCACCAGTTGCGGCGCCCAGGATCACTCCAGGAACACCGTTTGCGTCGGCAGTGCCACTGCTGATAACAGGGTCGCCGATGTAGAGGGCAGTATCATAAGCTGCCGCGATAGAATATAGCCGAGCCTGGCCACTCCACTCCGAACCGTTAAGGTACTGAGAAGGAGTAAACCCGCTTGGCTTGTTGACGTTTGCCATAAGGATCTCCGTAGGTTAAGCGGACTTCCGCTTTTGTTTGAAAAAATCTGGAATCTGAGTCCGAGACTTATCCACGTAGCGATGTTGGGCGTCGCCTGGGCGATCATTTTCAGCACCAATCATCCCTCCAAGGAGTGCATCACGCACCTTCGTATTCCTAGCCTCGACCGCAATCTGGTCCTCATCCCACCACTCTTGCTTGATTTTCATCAAGACTAACCGAGTCGGCTGGCCATCTTTCCCTACCTCTTGCCCGGAGACAACGCTTACTCGTGATCCCATGTCGGTGCTTCCGCTGATTGCAGAATCCCCGCCTAGGGATACATTGTTGATCTTTACTTCTCGTTCCTCCGCAAATTCATAGCCCCCGTCGATTGCTCGCTGGAGACGCTCGGGCGTGCTGAGAAACCAATGAAGATGATACCCTGGAATATCTGGTACCTCGAGCCGCTGCACAGGCACCGACATCGGGATACGTTTACGCTCTGCCGCGACGGGTTGAGCTGAAGATCCAGGGTTAAGTTTTTCAATTGCCATGACTATTCTCCGAAATATATCTCAGCATATCGGTTGCGCCAATCTGCCTGGGTTTTGTACTTTTTACCCTCGCCGACGAACCGGCGAGCTTCTGCGTCACACGCAGACTTTGCATCAGCAGGAAGGGCTGCGTAGCCTTTACCGCGGCCAGAGGAACGGGCTTCTCCGCCCTCACTGCCACCTCGAGCACCTTCGACTTTGTCGCCCCGAGGAGCTTGAACGCCAAGGGTCTTGTCGACTTCCACCAGGACTTTGTCAAAGAAGGTCCGTCCCTGAGAAGTCTCACCGCCGTCACGAAGTTCCTGGGCGACTGCGAGAGCAAGAGCCGTCTTGCGTTTGTCTTGGCCGAACCAAGGATTCTCGCTGTTCCACTCGATCAACTCGGGCGGAGGTACAAAGATTGGAGGCGTCGGAGCGACTATGGGAGCCTTTGCTGCCGGCACTTCCGCAGTAGCCATCAAGGTTAACTTGTCCGTCAATTCCGCCACGCCTTCGTGATCGCCAGCTTCGGAGGCTGCTGCCAACTGTGCCTTCAACTGTTTCCGCGCATCTTCCACGGCCTTCTGGGTAGCGACTGTATGACGCTCTTCCATCTGGTCGATTGCAGTTTGAGCTGCCTTGAGTGCTGCTTGAGTTTTCGCTGCATCCGCTTTCACTGCATCCAGTTCCGTATGCAGCCGCTTGTTTTGCTCGCGCACGATTGGAAGGACTTCCTCTCCGCGCTTAATATAAGTGTCCGCGTCAACGAAACGCTCGGGGTCGCCCCGGAAGCGGCTCGGCGGAATCCAGCCCATCTGCTCCGCTTGCTTCTGCACGTCAGGCGGGGCGCTGCTTTCAACCATTGTTTCTGCATCAGCCATTGTCGCTCTCCTCGTGAGTGATTGCACAGAAGATATCGCGATCATTAACCAGGCGATAGGTCTCTCCGTCTGCAGGCCCCTTTGCAATGAATCCAGCGAACTTCGTCACAAGGACTCTATCACCCACAACTGCTCGCGGAGTCGGTTCATCATGCCAGGCGCTCGACCCGACAGCGACTACTACAGCGCGGTTATCCACCATGCTGAGTCGACCTTGAACTGAATCCGGTAACACGATTTGGGCTCCTCTGCGTTCAGGCTCGTACAATTTCACTAGAACCGCCACTCCCCTCGGCTCCAGTCCTGATGTGTTCTCCATCTAGCTCTCCTAGGTATTGCTCATAATCTAGATCCATGACAAAGGCATAACCCTTGCAAGTACCAATATTGCCCACGTTAGTCAGAGCCATTGCGCGCTCATCGTAGTCCGTGAAAGCTCCGCCTTCCCAGTCTTGGCGCATTTGCTCCCGACGCTTGGAAAGGATTTCCATCACAGCCAGAGTTCCTGGATGCGATTTCCATTCGTTAAACTCGTTCTCAGTCATTGCTCTCATGCTGGCGCTTTCTTGGTTGTTTGGCTAGTTGCCAGTCCTTGAATACCAATATGATGATCGGATTGGATCTTTGCTGCAGTCAGCAAATGCTCGATCCGAGTATTGATGTGTTCGTTTTCGGCCTTGACTCGAGAGATCTCGGCGTTGATGAGAGCGACCTGGGCGTAAGCGACTTCGGTCTGTGCGTTCGCTGCCTCGTTCTGGGCCTTTGCTTCCAGTTCCGTAATCTTCGCATTATTGATACGCTGCTCTTCCTGCAGTGTGATTGCGAACTTTTGCATATCGGCCTGGAGTGCGTGGGCTTGCTCTTCCAGGCGACCTTTGATCTTGGTTTCCTCGATGACGAGCTTCGGGTCCTTCGCCGGCGGCTGACCTTGGGTGCCAGGGAATACGCTTGGTATACCATCGACACGGAGAGCCTTGAGGAAACGGATCTCAACCGCATCTTTGTTGTAGCCAGGGGTTGTAGCAGCCGCTTGCTTGAGTGCTCCGGCAAGTTGTAACCGCATAGAATCACTGGTAACATTCGGGTCGGCGACGGGAGAGATTTGATCCGAGCTTCCCTGGTAGTCCGCACGCGTAGCTCCACCCACCTGAGGCACATCAAGCGGCAGGAAGATTCCATTGAGTTTAAACAGCTTCGAGAACTCTTCCTTTGATGATCTCCAGATCCGCTTGAAGATAGCCGTGTAGATTTTCTGCCCCATCTCCACCATAGTTTGCATCGAAGACGCCGGAGTGTTCTGGCCAGGATTTTCCCCTACACTGATGTCCGTTGTGCCGGAGACGCGAGAGGTGTAATTAATGAGGAGACTGAGCAACTGAAACAGGACGTCCGACGGTGCATTGACAGGAAGGGGGAATATCGACTTACGTAAATCATCACCAGTTGAATCAACTCGCTTCCACTCAAACGGCGCGATAGTATAAACACCGCCGCGTATCTTGGCTCCACGCCCCAGGAATCCCCCACCAGTCGTCTGCATTGTCCCCGCGTCAAGAAGCATATTGACCAAGGAGTTAACGGCCTCGTTAAGCGGACCCAGAAATACCCCAAAGCCGATGTCATAGATGCCCCCGTCAGGAGATGGGATGAAGGTCTTCTTAGTGAAATACTCCATTGCGGAGATACGGATAATCTGGCCCTTACGCGGACCAGCGACCACGCGCTCGATGTCGGACTCACGATCAAAGCGCGTTACGATACGCACTACACGCTTCGAGGTAGACTCGAACGTGACAATATAAGGCTCGGCATAACCGTCGTCATCCAGATCAAGGTTGCAGTGTTGCTCTAGAAAGAGCAGGGAAGTTGCGTCGTCTGGCGGCGGGGGAGTTACACCTTGCCTATTATCCTGAGCCTGCCGCGTTACAGTCATCCGCGGAGGAGCGGCATTGTTATACCAAGGTTGCTCGAGGCAGTCCGCGAACAGTCCACGCATGACTTTCTCGTAGACTTCGTTCCGGAACATTGGAAGTTTGTGCGTCTTGCGCGGAGCATCTTCGACCGACTTGGACCAGTAATTCAGCACCAGGTCCTTGGCAAGGACGAGTTCACTGACGTTGTGGCGAACGGAAGCGGAGTAGTAACTCTTCTTGAAATTCGTACCGACGATGGATAGGTTCAAGATCGCTTTGTCTTCTTGCTCTTCCCAGGACTTGTCTTGGTATAGCAACTGCCAGCTCATGTGCGTGGATACGCGATCTGCATGAGCGGCTTGTTGTCCATCTGGGTCGTCACCGAAGACTGCGCACTTGACTACATCAGTCCCGTTCACAATCGCGGGATAAGCGCGTGCATGGAACTGCATGGCGGCGATAGTGACCAGCGGGAAAGCAACATTCGAGCAACCAGGCCAAGGGAATGACTTGTCTTTCTGAATCTGAAGGGCGAGGTCCATCCCTGCCTCATTCCGCTTCATCCAGACCTGGCGAGAACTCTCATCCCGGTCGTAGCCTGTCCAGCACTCTTCCCCGATCCGCCTCAGATCATCCCCGGTGAATAAATCACACAGGTTTGATGAAGCAATAACCTTAGCGGTAAGTGTAATTGGACGGTCAAGTTTCAACATTTCAGTACCCGGTTACAGTTGATCGGCCATCTACACCAGCTCTTGGACGATTCCAAAAACCCCGCTCCATTTCCTGCTCTTCTTCATCGAAGAAGTCTTCTTTCTCTGCCTTTGGCATAAGGTCGCATCCTAAGGAAAGAGTAACCGCAGAGTCAAACTGATCGTCTAAGCGTGCGTTAGCACTGCCCGTGAAAGAAAGCATTTCTTCCTTGGCACCTTCGTAACCTTCAGCTTTCGTGTTCCATCTGGTCATGCCGGCGCGGTGGCGCTTTTTCAAACTCAGTCCACGAGTGGCCTTGTCCTTGATCGGGTTTAGAACTTCAAGATTCAAGTACCGATCCCGCGCCTGCATTTCTTGATAGACGATATTCTTGACTGCTTGCCAGATCACACCACCTTCTACGAAGTGGGTAGAAGGACTCCAACGCTCATCTACTTCAAACATTAAATCGACCCAACCGATTTCTCCAGCTGCGCGCTCGGCTGGAGAAACGCTAGGATTCCAACGACCAACGCGAAAGTCGAGATAATGTAGAACGTTATCTGTGTCCTTGCCCCCAATAGTACAACTGGTGCGATTGGCCAGATCTGCCTTACTCACAGCAAAATCCCAACCAACACAAATGTTTTTGTCACGCTCATAGTCGTCATCACGCATGGAGATGAAGTCATCCCGGCGCAAAAAGGCCGCCATGCTGTCGCGAGGATCGTTAAGAAACTCCTGCGAGTACCCTGCAGAATCGCCGTCTTCAATGAATTCCTGGCGGCGTGCACGAAGATGCTCTTCAGTCCAACGCTCCGGCCACAAAAGACAAGAAAAATCGTCGAAACTGGTGTGAGCAGAGTAAAACAGATGCTTCCAAGTACTGTTCTTGCGTAAACGAGATAAAAGGGAGTCTTCGTGCAGAATAGTCCCATGAACTCGAATCCGACCCGACTTGCTTAGCGCCTGTTTCGCCGCACGGAAGAACCAGACGCGAAACTTGGCCCGACGTTCCTTGTTCTGAACCTGCTCATCGTCTTCCATGTCATCGCAGACTAGGAGATTTGGACGCTTTCCTTTCCAGAGACGCCCCCGGATACGCTGTTCTGCGCCACGAGCAAGAATTCTAAACCGATGTCCGTCAGACATTTCGACAATTACGTCAGTGGTGGCGGTTCGGAGAAACTTTTTCACGCCAAACTCGCGGATCAAGTCCTCATTCTCCGCTAATTCTTCTACGATGTTACCAAGTTGTTCGGCGGCTCCATCTTCAGTCGAACCAACAAGGATCACGTAATCGCTGGCACGGAAAAGAACTTCAGCCAGGATATAAACCATCGACAAAGCGGATGACTTAGCGTGATCTCGAGGGGCAACAACCAGAGCAGCTTGTGCGTTCGAGGCGTAGAGTGCCCAAGCATCGCGATGAAACAGTGGTGTCGGACACAGTTGGTCATACTTCGGAGAGATGAATGTCCCGCCGAAGGATTCGATCAGATCTGCAGTGAGTTTCACAGAACTCATGTGCCGAGATCCTTCACAACGAGATAGCCCTGACGGACAAGTGCATGACCTGCACTGGTCTGGGCTACACAAGTAAGGTTATACGACACGCCGGCTAACCCCCCTTGGGCGACTTGAGTAACTTGGCCACCCGAGACCGTGTGCCCTCCGTCGGAGAGCGAAGGCGGGAGGGTTTCTGCCCCAGAATAGACAAGGCCTGAAGTGATTGCACTGGTGATAGTCTCGCCGGGGACGAGATCTGCCGAGAAGTCAAAGACGAGATACGCGTCGACTGTGGGGATCTTGGCATCAAAAATACTCCGGTAACTCATATGAAAGCCACCTTTACCCCAACGTGGGCGTTGGATGCGCAAGCGCGAACACTACGGCGGGTAGAGGTGGCTATGTGGTAAGCATTGCGCGCGGAGCGCGCTAACAGCCAAACAGCCGCTTTTTCAAAGGGAGTGGTTGGTGGGGGACCGCCGACAGAACAAACAGCCCGGGCTTTTGGGAGGCCAAGGCAAACAGCCAAACAGCCGAATACCAAACAGCCAACAGCCGGGACGCGCACTAGCAACCCCCGCCCATCTTGAACCGCATACGCACAGGGACTTGCGGGGTTGGCGCAAACGAGTTCTGCTGGGCCGCCGAACGCAGGGGCATGAGTTTCCGGTCCACGAACTTCCCGCCTTCGTCA